>JABFRJ010000154.1 GCA_013141255.1 Hyphomicrobiaceae bacterium | reverse complement strand
CCAAACTCTCCCGACATTGTTTCACCACCGTACCTAATGAAGCTCCGCTTATGCGGCCTCAGCTTTTAGGCGATACAAGTCGTCCATTCGCTACCGTCAAGCGAGATGGAATAGTGTCTCAGGTCGCGGTTCCATCGTCCCCGCTTCAATTTTGCGCACAATCTCCGCCAACGCCCGATGCGTCGGCGCAGGCACGCCAGCTTCATCCCCCTTAAGCGCCACAAACCCATTAATCGCATCAATCTCCGTCCGCCGTCCTTTGGCAATATCTTGCGCCATCGACGGTCGCTGCAAATTCGAGCGCGCGCCTAACTCAGTCCACGTCTTCATTGTTGCCTCAACCGCCGCCAACGCCGCCGGGTCACCCTCACCCGCACGTGCATAAAGCTCCGGATCAAGCCCTATAATTTTTTCAAGGCTATACCCCAGCGCTTGCCCGACACGAATCGCTTCGCCGCAGAGTTTGATAACCACCCGGCGGATAATCGGATGCCCATCTCGCGCATTGCCACCAAGCCCCGTCGACGCTGACACTCCGTTGCGCATCCCGTTGACGCACAGTTTCGACCACCGCACACCCCACAAATTCGGCGTCATATGCACCGTATCGGCATGCCCCAGCATCTCGGCCAACGCTGTTAGCCGCGGCGTAATCCGCCCATGCACCTCGCCGCATTCAACCGATGCCAAATCAGCCCGTCGCGGCATAGTTCGCCGAATTGCCCCTGCTTCATAAAGATCGACGGCAAAATTGTTGACCAACATGCACCCGACCGTGCGCCCCCAACCAACAACCTGAGCCACAGTCTCTTCATTGATCGCATTCTGCGCCGTCACAACATATCCCGATGCCGATAAGTAAGGCGCAATCAGCATCGTCGCCCATGCCGTGTCATACGACTTCACCGCAACAATCGCGACATCGATTGGCTTCTCTTTGATGAACCGCTGCACCTCTGAAATATCAAGCGCACGCACTTTCGCTGTAAATCCTTCGGCCTCCGTCATGCCCTCGATGCGAAGCCCATGCTCCCGCATCTGAGCCACATGCTGAGGCCACGCATCCACCAGCGTCACATCAACACCAGCCCGCGCCATATGCGCTCCTAGGTACCCGCCAACCGCTCCCGCGCCGACGACGACAACACGCGTGCTCATGCTGACGTCCTTTTGGTCGCGCGTTGGTGCGCGGCTGTGATCTCGACATCACTCAAACCCGCCTCCCGCAGCACCGCATCTGTATCGGCCCCCAACAGCGGCGGTGGCAAATCCGGTTCAACCGCCACACCACCGAACAAAATGGGCGCACGCAGCGTCCGCTTCACTGGCGTCTCCGTCGCAAAGTTCGGAGTAAAGAAACCCACTGCATTCAAATGCGGATCATGAATAAGATCGGTCGGTGTCCGCACCGGCGAGTGCGGCACGTCAAGTCGTGAAAAAACGTCCAGCCACTCCGCAGTCGTGCGCGATGGCAAAATTTCCGCTAGCAAGCCGTACAGCTTATCGAAGTTTCGGCTCCGCTCCGTTGGATCTTTAAACCACGGGCTTTCCACCACATCCGGTCGGCCCATGTCCGCCAACACCTTCGCCCAATGCTGCGGCGTATAGGGCAGCACAGCAATCCATCCATCTTTGGTTTGATACGGTCGCCGATCACGCGCCACCACGCGTTGATAGCCAACGGTTTCGTTATCGCCCCACGTCGCGCCCGACAAATGCTCGTTGAGCATGAACCCTGTCATCGTCTCAAACATCGGGATCTCAACGTACCCCGGCACCCGGCCTTTGCGTTCCCGGTAAACCACCGCCGCCAACACAGCATACGCCAGATGCAACCCCGTCACTTTATCAGCCAGAATCGTCGGCGGATAAACCGGCGTGCCATCGCGCAGTTGCGACAATCCCGCAACCCCTGATGCCGCCTGAATGACGTCGTCATAGGCAGGCCGCCCGGCATAAGGTCCGTCCCGTCCGAACCCCACCGCCGCGCAGTAAATCATGTCGGAATTGATCGCCCGCACCGCATCAAAGCCAAATCCAAGTTTGTCGAGCGCATCTTGCCGCATGTTGTGAATGAGCACATGCGCCCCACCGATCAATTTCTGCAGCGCAGCCTTGCCACCGTCCGTCTTCAAATCCAGCACAACCGACTTCTTATTGCGATTATTATTCGAGAACAAGGCACTCAACCCCGGCGCCGCCACCGGAGCAATTGGCCGCATATTGTCGCCCTCAGGGCTCTCAATTTTAATCACATCCGCCCCCAGATCACCGAGGATTTGCGCCCCATAAGGGCCCAAGATCACGGCGGTCAAATCAAGGATCCGGATGCCATCGAGAATAGGAACCATTGCGATTGCACCGCCTAAAAGGAAATCTGGGAGGAAAACAGGCCAGCTGGAACGACAAGCTGACGCAGCGACGCTAGCACATCGATGAAATTTCCTGCTACCGCATGCCTGCAAAGGTCGATAAACAAAACCGCGATCCTTGCACCGCAACATGCGGCCAACCGAGTACACATCCTCTCATGTCCCGCCTACTGCTGACACTCGACGATATTCACATCCGTTTAGGCCCCCTAGCGCTCCTCGACGGCGCAGCCCTCACCGTGGCCGAGGGCGACCGCATCTGCCTCGTCGGCCGCAACGGTTCTGGCAAATCCACATTGATGAAAATTGCCGCCGGACAGGTAGAACCCGATAGTGGTCATCGCTTCGCCCACCCCAACGCCCGCTTCTCGTACCTCGCCCAAGAAGTCGACTTCGGCGATGCTGAAACCGCGACCGACGCCGTCATCGGCCATTTGGGCGGCCTTGATGACATCCCCCGCGCTCTCCGCCGCCTCGATGCCCTTGATATCCCGCGCGACCTGCCCTTGACCAACATCTCAGGCGGTGAAGCACGCCGCATCGCCATCGCTCGCACCCTTGCTGGCGAACCCGACGTGCTGCTCCTCGACGAGCCCACCAACCACCTCGATTTGCCGGCCATCACCTGGCTTGAAAAAGAACTCTCCGGCGTCCGCGCAGCACTCGTCATCATCAGCCATGATCGCCGCTTCCTCGAAACACTGTCACGCGCAACCGTCTGGCTCGATCGTGGTATCGCGCGGCGCACCGAACAGGGCTTCGGCGCGTTCGAAGATTGGCGTGATCAGGTCCTCGAAGAAGAAGAAGCCGACCGTCACAAGCTTGACCGCAAAATCGCACGCGAAAACCAGTGGATGCACGGTGGCGTCACCGGTCGTCGCAAACGTAACGTCCTCCGTGTTCGCAAACTTGCCGACATGCGCGAAAAACGCAGCTCCGCCCGTCAAGTCACCGGCAACGTCGTACTCACAACCTCAGAAGCTGAGCAAAGCGGCAAGCGCGTCATCGAAGCCAAAAATATCTCCAAGAGTTACGGCGACGCCCCTATCATCGGCGATCTATCACTCCGCATTATGCGCGGTGATTGCCTCGGCATCATCGGCCCCAACGGCGCCGGAAAGACCACGCTCATCAAGCTGCTCACAGGTCAGCTTGAACCTGATAGTGGCACCATCGAGCACGGCACCAACCTTGAGATGCTGACGATTGATCAACGTCGCGACGAACTCGACCCCAACTGGACGTTATCCGACGCGCTGACCGGCGGCCGCGGCGAGCAGGTCACTGTCAACGGCACCGTGCGCCACGTCGTCTCGTACATGAAAGATTTCCTATTCACCGCCGACCAAGCGCGCACGCCCGTTCGTGTCCTTTCCGGTGGCGAGCGCGCTCGACTAATCCTCGCACGCGCTCTTTTGAAGCCAGCCAACATGCTCGTCCTCGACGAGCCAACCAACGACCTCGACCTCGAAACACTCGACCTGTTGCAAGAAATGCTGGCCGGATTCGACGGCACCGTCCTCCTCGTCAGCCACGACCGCGACTTCATCGACCGCGTCGTCACCTCCACTCTGGCCTTCGAGGGTAATGGGCAATGGGTCGAATACCCCGGTGGCTATGCTGATATGTTGACCCAGCGCGGCGCTGATCTCGCAGCATCCCGCAAACAAGCAGCCATTGCAAAAGCTGCGCCCCCCACAGCAACATCAAAGCCGACCCAGCTCCCTTCAACTGGAAAACGCAAATTATCCTTCAAGGAAAAGCACGCTCTAGACACCCTTCCAGCACGCATGGAAAAATTAACACTCGACGCTGCACGCTTGGAAAAAATCATCGCCGACCCGACGCTCTACACACGCGACCGACCAACATTCGAAAAAACGAGCGCCGAACTAGGTCGCATCAAAGAGCAACACTCTAAGGCTGAAGACGAATGGCTGGCACTTGAGTTACTTCGTTCAGAGCTTGAAGGCTGAGGCCGGCGTCAATTCCAACGGAATTGCCGACCTTATTGCCAGCCTCATTGGCTCACACGCACGCCTGCACCGACCGACGCAATAGACGGCCAAACACAGGTCGCAATTGCCTCCGCGAGTGCATAGGCATACGATTGCGGCATCGTCACAGTCTGATGTTTAGCCAATCCCAACAACGCCGGATCACTAACACCGACAGAGATATCAATTTGCGTTGGCGTCTCGGCAATTACCACCAAACCTACCGACCGCGCCTGCACCATGATGTGATACGCATGCTGCCCCGGCACAGACACCTGCCCGCTTGGAGCGTCCCTCGAGTCACGCAACACCAAGCTCGCGCCAACCTCAACGAATGCACCATTTACAAGGCCAATAGCCGCATCAATCAACACTTGAGCAGGCCGAGGGTGCGCTGGCAACGGCACCGTCTTGACCGTGCGCCACGAATGTTGCTGCGGAACCTCTATTCGAGGCTGTGCCGCAACACGTCCAGCAGACAGTGCCGGTCTCTGCACGGTTGTCGGTTGCTCCTGCAAATTCTGCGACGCCGAGGAGCTAGCCACACCACCAGTAACTAGCCGTCGGAGCTTCTCGCTTGCCACTTGCGGCTCCGTTTGCAACCACGCTGCATACTCTGCAATCGGCTGCAACACAGTCGCCAACTCATTCGCGGCCATCGTCTCCGTCAACGGCCATTCGGTGCAATGTCGTTGGCGATTGAGCATTGTTTGCCCTCTCGCCTGCGCCCGAACTTTGAACATCACCGAACCGTCGTGCTGCACCTCAGTGCGCAACCACGCGATGCTTTGTCCAGCCAATTGCAGACGTCGATAAACTCCAAAACCTTGATTGCGCGGACTCCACCCCATCTCACCTTGCGGCGCAATTCCCAGCGTCACCGAACTCAGTAATTCATTCAGCGGAATCGTGGCGACCTCAAGCTGCGGCGCGACCTGCCGCCACCGCGCTTCAATCGTCGACGTTCGTGTCATTGGCTCGCCGAAATCGCCGCTATCGTCCAAAACCCCCAATACGACATCCATCAACCCACGCACACCCAACGGAGGCACGACCTCACCCATCACAGTCAGTTTTTTCCGCGGGCCAGGTTTTGCTGCCAAGAGTGCATGTGCTGGCGCAACCGTAGCGGGATCATCATCCAGCGGCATCGCCCACGGCGAGTGAATATCAAGCGGTGACCGTCGCCAAAACGCAAGCCGCCGCGGCATCCAAGCGTGTCGGCTCCGTTGCTTCTTAATCGAAACTAATTCTATTGGGGCCGCCACAGCAACATTTCCCGCCACTTGAACCGAGCCGTTGCTATCAAGCACAGCTGTCGAGCGCGGAAGACGCAGCCCAAACGACAAATCTTTGGCGATCAACGCCGTCCCCAAAACGATGAGAAAGACGCTTGTTCCAGCTATAAACCACCACATCGCCTGCAGCCTCCGACCAATCAACGGTTACGACGGTTCAACCGCCGAACGCCGCAAGGACGTAAAACATTTTACCGGGCGCGGCCGCAACGCACCCAGTCAACACAATTAAGCCTACCGCTGCCACTCGGCCTTCACTTCCAGACACTTCACATCAATAAAATCATTGATGTCTTCAACAACCGTACTTTGCAGCACACCAAACGTGTTATCCGCCGCCGTCGCAGACCACAAAGCACTCTTCGCCAGCATCGGCGCGTCAATCTTGCCCCAGTTAAGGGACGCCTTAACTGCCTTTCCGTCCTTGAACGTCACCTTCGGATGCACGTCGAGTTTAACGGTGTACTTGTCTTTCTCGCGATCAAGCTCGCAATTAATCTGGTGCTTCTCGAAGTCAGCCACGACCTCCGGTCCAGACACCGCCTTAATAAGCACCTCGCGCTTCAGTTTAAGCTCCGTGGTGCATCGCGCGTTCCCCCACGGCCAACTCATTTTTCCTTTCGACATCATCTTGTCGAGTTGCTCCTTGCGCCACGTCTTAAGCACCGAGCAACTAACGTCGCCTTGGCCCGGCTTCTTCACGTGAAAAGTTGAACACAGCGCAATCTTGCATGCCTTGCGCATCTCCTTTTCTTTAATTTCCTCAGCCGTCAGCACAACCGCTGTCGCAGCCACAACAGCTGGAGTGCTATTTGCATTGGGCACGGTCGTTTGACCTTGCGCGGCCACCAGACTAAGAAACAAAGCCCCAGCGCCCAGTACTACAGCGGATCGATATGTCATTGTCCAACCTACCCCCAAAAATTACGTCTTGGCACCACACGGCCCTCTAGAAAGAAACCGTCGTTACCGAAATGTCCGGAAATAAGGCAATCACAGAAAAAAATGCATCTATGACACCGCAGCAACGCCACGATGAAGCAACCACCACCACTAAATGCTAATGGTGTTCAAGAAGCGCGGAGCGCCTGAAATTTTCAGACAACTAGATTAATGCAAAACTTTCGGCCTCGCCCCATCACCTGGCAAACGCGGCCCTACCGCCACTCGCAAAGCAGCGTCCGGCATACCGCCAACATGATACCCCTCAACAACAGTCCCAAGCGACTGATGCAGAGCCCCAATATCTTGCGACTCAAGCAGCTTCATAATGCGTCCAAGCTCAATTTCGAACGCCTTAACCGGAAGGAATGGCTCCTCACAACGCTGAATGCGCGGATGCTCAGTCCCCGAGGTATTCGCACCAATAAGCAGCTCCTCGTAGAGCTTCTCTCCAGGCCTCAGCCCAACATATTCAATTGCAATCTCGCCTTCCGGATTGATGGCATCACGCACGTCGCGCCCCATCAATCGGATCATCGACCGCGCGAGTTCATCGATCTTCACCGGCTCGCCCATATCGAGCACGAAGACTTCCCCACCAGTCGCCATAGCGGCAGCCTGCATCACCAGCGATGCCGCCTCCGGAATCGACATGAAATATCGCACCATCTCCTTGTGCGTCACCGTCACAGGCCCGCCGCGCTCAATCTGATCGCGGAATAATCGGACGACTGAACCCGAGCTATCGAGCACATTCCCGAAGCGCACCATCGTGAAGATCGTCCGCTGCCCTTCAACCGACGCCCGTGCCTGTAACGCCATTTCAGCTAATCGCTTACTCGCCCCCATCAGGCTCGACGGTCGCACAGCCTTATCAGTCGATATCAACACGACACGCTCAACACCGAGCTCTTGAGCAGCATCAGCAACCGTAATCGTGCCCAAAGTATTATTAATAAATCCAACCTGCACATTTTTCTGCACAATCGGAACATGCTTATAGGCAGCCGCATGATAAATAGTCTGCACGCCAAACTCTTGAATGGTCCGCCGCACCAAAGCTGCATCCGTGACGGAACCCAACACTTGCTCGATAATTGGCACGACGCTGTCATGAAGCTCGAGATCTCGCAAAATATCTATGATTTCGCGGTGGATCTCATACAATCCGTTCTCGGACACCTCAAATAAAACCACACGCTCGGCTTTGTGCCGCACGATTTGGCGCGCAAGTTCTGATCCAATCGAACCACCCGCTCCGGTCACCATCACCGATTTACCTTCGATCGTACGAGCAACCAATGTTGGGTTGGCTTGCACCGGGTCACGCCCGAGCAGATCTTCAGCACCGACAGGCCTCAGGTCGCTAACCGTAACTCGACCAGTCGCAATATCTTCCATGAGCGGCAGCGTCCTCACTGTCACCGGCAACATCTCAATATCGCGAATCAACTTGACCCGGTCGTTGCGCGGCACATCGCTCAACGCCAACAAGACCTCTTTGATGCCCTCACGCTCAATCAACTCAGCCAGCCGCGCCGGACGATATACCTTGTATCCGTCGACGTATTGCCCCCACAGCGTAGGGGAGAGGTCGAGAAATCCCATAACTTCACGGCTATTGGCTTTGGCCAATGACTGCGCCAACTGCAAGCCTGCGCGGCCCGCGCCAAAAATCAGCACCGGAGCTTTAGTCCGACTATCAACGCCTGCCTGCGGGCGGGACGCAACATTTAGTAGCCAACCCGCAAACTGTCTCGAGCCCCAAACACTGAGTGTCCCAAACACCCAATACATTACTAAGACCGTCCGCGGCGTTCCAAGCAGCCCGCTCAAAAAGATCACGAACACCCAGATGAGGACGGAAAACAACAACGACGCGCCAATGATATTCAGCACATCGGGCCCGATATACCGCGTCACTTTACGGTAGAGCCCAATTTGGGCAAACACGAGGACACCAATAGCCGGTGCCATGAACATCAAAAGCCCAAGCTTCCAATCAGACGGCACATAAAATTCGCCATACCTGAGCGTGAACGCAAACCAGATCGAGAACGCAAGCAGTGTCAGGTCATTAACAACCAAAACCGTGCGCTTTGCGTAGCGGCCCAATCCGAGCAGGCGCACAAATAAGCGCGCACGAACTGCATCAATGGCATCGATCTTTGGGATCACGTTTCCAGCCCGCACGACAAACATGAATTTTCCGAACACATCATTCCAAGCCGCTATAAACAACTCTCAGCGACCTGTAACCCAATCAAAATTAACACACGGCGAACATTGACGAGTCACTGAAATCGACCAACCGCGCATAAGTCAATCAACGAAAATGATCACAATAAAGAGTTTTCGAGTTTTGCAACCACCCTGTAGCACATCCACAACGCTCCGAGCCCGAAAAATACAGCCCCAACCAAGCTACCGGTCATAACTCCAGAAGCCCCCGCGATGTGCCCGCCGAGCCACACAAAAGGCACGGTGCCAACCGTCGCCCGCCCCCAATTAAACAGCGTCGCATAGTGCGGGTGCCTTAGCGTATTAAAAATCGCATTTGCCACAAACAATGCACCTAAAAATGCAAACAACGGCGGCAACCACCGACAGTAATACAGCACCAGATCGCGCACCTCTCCCGTCGCCGAAAAGACAGCCACAATCGAAGGCGCCAACAACGCTAAAATCAGCCAAGCAAGCATCGTAAAACCGATCGTCGCCTTTATCGCAGCCCCAATAGCCTCCCGCACCCGTCCATACTGCCGCGCTCCGAGATTTTGCCCCACAATTGGACCGATCGCACCCGATAGGGCAAACACAGCACCGAATGCCACTGGGTTGATTCGGCCAAAGATCGTCCACGCTGCAACCGCAGCATCGCCGTATCGAGCCATCATGCCCGTAGTTAGCGCATTCGCAGTAGGCGTCGCCAGATTTGTCAAAACCGCGGGCACCGCCACGGCTAAGATAGGTCTCGCATCTCTAAAAGTCTGACGAAACCGCGGTCGTTCCATGAGCTGATGTCGCACAATAATGCTCGCCACCCCCACCACAGCCACGCCCAGCCTCGCAGCGACCGACGCTAACGCTGCCCCTACTAGGTCAAGCTTCATCCAAAAAATCAAAATCGGATCCAGCACGACATTGATGATGGCACCGGCCAACGTCGTATACATCGCCCGTTGCGCATCCCCCACCGACCGCAGCACCGCGCCGGAGCACATCCCCAGCGCCAAAAATGGCATCGAAGGCAACGAAATCCGCAAATAAAGCAACGCCAACTGATGCGTCCGACCACCGGCGCCAAGAGCAGCCAATAACATCGGCAATAAGAACCACAGAACCACACAGACACAAACACTGATCACAAACGCCAGCACATGAGCGCTCGTTGCTAACTGTCGAGCCCTCACCCTGTCGCCCGCTCCAATCGCCGGTGACACAACTGCCGACGCTCCAATCGCCAATCCAATGCCTAGCGAAACGGCGAAAAACAAAATCGTGCTGGCGTACCCAACCGCGGCCAAGATCTCAGTATCGCCAAGCATCCCAAGAAACAGCAGGTTGACAAAGTCACCAAGGAAAATGGCCATCAGGCCAATCGCACCAGTCCCCGTCATAACCAGCACATGCCTCAACATGGAGCCGGTCAAGAAACGAGGCGTTATATTTTTATCCATAACTGCGGCCAAATACCCGTAAAAGTTGCGAGTCGCGATCACACACGACCAAATCACGCTGCGTCGTCACCAGAGCGCGATCGGATCAGTGTGCAGCGGTTATCCGATAAATCGCGCGACCCATCAAAAAGAAAGCGCGATCGGTTAAGTGTGAAGCGGTTATCCGACAAATCGCGCGACAAACCAAAGGGCTAGAGCATGATTGCGGTTCAATCAAAAGCGATCATGCTCTAACACACATCATTGGTCGCATACCGAACTGAAAACACCCTTGAATTCACCCGTCCCGAAATAACCCGCCCCGAGTTCCTGCACCCAGAGTTCACGCGCCCCTAATTCACGCGTCATGCAGTCCCAACAGACGAGCCGTGAAAAAAATCCAACCGAGCCAACCTTGAAACGAAAGCTGATCACTCCCAAGTCATCCGAAGCTGGCTCCCCTCGTCCCCCCCCCGACGGATCGGAGCCACATGACCGACGGACGTGACCCCAGGCTTGATTTCGTAGATCAGTTGTTTTCAACGATCTTTTGCGATCAACCCTTAAACGGGTGACCTGCCGGTTCAGCGGCGGCCGCACTCCTCCCCTCGCGGCCGCCGCCCATTGCCTTCCAAACAGCGAATCACCGCCCCACCCAGCCGTTACAGCGTCCGCCTGCTCTTAATCGCCGCCGCCAAAGTACCCTCATCGAGATAGTCGAGCTCGCCACCAACCGGCACGCCTCGCGCCAGTGTCGAAACCCGCACCCCCGACGCCACCAACTGCTCCCGTACATAGTGCGACGTCGATTGGCCTTCCACGGTCGCACTCAACGCCAACAGCACCTCTGTCACTGGAGGTTGCGCGCGCTCGACTAATTTTCCAATACTCAGTTGCTCTGGTCCAATGCCATCAAGCGGCGACAAATGCCCGCCAAGCACATGGTATCGCGCAGCCACAACACCCGCCCGTTCAAGCGCCCATAAATCACCGATTTCCTCAACAACAACGATCAACGATGCATCGCGCCTCTGATCGGCACAGATCGCACACGGCGACGAAGTATCGAGGTTACCACACATCCCGCACGTGACGATTTTATCGGCCGCATCTCGCAAAGCCTTAGCCAACGGCTCTAACAACTCCTCGCGCTTCTTAATCAGCGCCAATCCCGCCTTTCGCGCCGAGCGCGGACCAAGACCCGGCAGCCGCCCCAGCAGTTGGATCACGCGCTCAATTTCCGGTCCGGCAATCTTCCGCGACATGACATCTCCAGCACAGCCGGCTCGCCCCAATTGGATGCGAATTCCAAGCGCCCGCTTACCTCCTGCGCCGAAAAAGTGCAATCACCACGCTGCACGAGTTCAAACCGAAACCGCCGTCACAGGCTTCGATCTCTCACGCGTCTCGCGGTAGCCGATATACAGCCCCGCACTGATAATCACCGTCGCCCCAAGCCATGTCGTCGCCTCAGGCCATTTATTCGTGATCAAATACCCCACCGTCACAGACCCAATCATCTGCCAGTAGGAAAATGGTGACACGATATTGGCCGGCGCATACGTCATCGCCCGTGCCACACAATAGTGCCCAAGCCCACCAAGTACTCCAAGACTGAAAAGCAATCCAATATCGGTCCAGTTGTCCGGCATCGTCCACACGCTTGGCACCAAAAACGACAGCACAACTGTACCGACCAGAGCACTATAAACAGCACTTGTTTCCGGCCGATCATGCCCCGCCACCTTACGCGTAAAAATTTGATAGATGGCGTAAAACGATGCACTCGCAAGTATATAGACCGACGCCCATTGAAACACTTCGGTTCCCGGCTGAACCACAATAAGCACGCCCAAAAAGCCGACCATGACCGCAATCAACCGTTGCCGACTGACATGCTCACGCAGCAACGGCCACGACAATAACGCCACCAAAAACGGCGATATAAAACTAATCGACGCGGCTTTAGCGAGCGGAAGATACTTCACGCCATGAAAGAAGCACAGCGTCGACGCCATCAAACATAGCGATCGGCCAATTTGCAGTTTTGGCCGCGTTGTCCGCACAATGCCAAATCCAAATTTCGGCACAAACAATACCAAGACAAACAAAAGATGGGATATGGTCCGTGCCCAAACAATCTCGATAGATGGAAATCTCTCAGAAAGAATTTGCACCAACCCGTTCATCACTGGAAACAACGTGCTCGCAAGGCACATAAAGAAGATGCCGAGCAAAACACGAGATGAAGTGGGATACGCCTGGGCGGGCGTCGCAGGCGTCATGAAGTATCACTCGATCAATCGAAGTCAGACCACAACAGTGCGCGGGTCGCGTCGCTCGGGTCAACGCCATAAGCCATGCAACTCTGCACGCCAGCTGCGCCACCAGTTGGCTACAGCCAATCATCATACCAATCACAATCAAGCCACAACGCGTTAGGCCAACGTCGTCGCTTGCACCCACCACCGAGGCTCGGCCTCGGCAAGTTCTTTAGCTGCACGCTCCGCGCCTGCAATTGTATCAAACACCGCAAAGCAACTGAGCCCCGCGCCACTCATACGCGCCCACCGCGCCCGCTCCATGCGTCGCAAACGCCGCAGCACTGTCCGCACACTCTCAAACTGCGCCGCCGCCACCACTTCCAAATCATTCATGCCATCAGCAAAATGCACAAACCCGTCGGCATCATCCACAGCTTCAAAATCGTAAGCACCAAGCGCCTTGAACATTCGCGCCGTTTTGTCCGCCGGAACCGGCTCGCGAGCATTGACCACCACGGCAGGCACCTGGATTTCATATGGGAGCGCCGTCAGCATCTCGCCACGCCCTTCCATGCGACAAGACCGCGACGTGAGACACACCGGTACGTCCGATCCCAGCGCCAGCGCGATCCCGTCCCAATCAATCCCGGCCGCAAGCTCCGCAT
>JABFRJ010000050.1 GCA_013141255.1 Hyphomicrobiaceae bacterium | reverse complement strand
CTTATTGACGCATTTCACACAGCCTGGACTGCTCGCTTGCAAGAAACCATTGCAAGGCCGCCTCGTCCTTTATTTTATGATCCGGTTCAGGTGCCAACTGCCGATGATGTGGACACCGCGACTCAGAAATGGACCGCCTTTCCGAAGAGAATGCATCCGACGACGTCCAAGCCCGCTATGAACAACTTCCGCCAAGGAGACGACGGACCAGACGATCCAAGCTATCAACCTTCCAACTCACGCGGTTGGCAGGATGAATATTGCGAATGGATGGTCGAGAAAAACGCCGCTGGAAAAATCATTCGGGTCGTTTTTACGTGCGAGAATCCCGACTACTGGGACCAGTTGTGGCAAACAGACAAGCAAACCGTCGTGGATCTCTACAATCAGTATATTGACAATTCGGTTGTGCAGTCTGACTTAGACGACGCTAGCGGCAACTACGTTCGGGAGAACAAATGGAATAACTCTATTAAGCACACAATGCACTTAGTAAGTACCCCGAATAATCTTTTTGCGGAGATTCGGTTAGCATCTGACGCTACGGTGTTGCGCAAGCGTCCCGATGGCACCGTGATATCGAACCAAGATGAGCTGATTCATTGCGCTGGTTACGGTAGTGCTGGGCGTCATAGTGATCCATCGATTGGTGCAGCCGTCAACAGCTTGGCCCGAGACGAGCGCGCGGGCCAAATTACGCTTAGTGACCCATTCGGTCTTTATATCGATAAAGCCTCACTGGACCTCGCAAGCGGATTTCAACTTCCCGCAACTGCACCGGCAGGTGCCCATGCGCGAGATTATTGGAAGATTTTGCGCGGTACCGATGACTTTATCCTCCGTGTTGAATACGCCGTTCCGGCCGATTTGGGATTCACCGTCAGCGATATCAAAATCGATGGAGAATTCATCAAGTATGGCGGGCAAATTGCTGAAAAGATGCAGATTAAGTTGACGGCCCAGTACGCATCGATCCAACCAGCACCTCCGTCCGCGATCATTTGCGGTGCGCCTGAGATTCTGGGGTTCCTGAAGGTCCTGAACTCAAACCTGGAAAACATAAAATTGCAGTTGGCACCAGGAGATTCTCTCGCCACGATAGTTTTGTGCTCTGCTAAGACGGGAGCAAGTGCCGCCATCAAGGAATTCAATAATCGCGTTACGGTTACGATGGGGGATGAAATCCGGATAACGGACCCAGATTTTAAGGTTTTCAACGCAAATGTGGCGGTGGCCGTCGGCGCTGCATCTGGACCTGCATTCTTTGAAACGGCCAATTCCGATGGAACAATCGGTGTTTGGTCCGATCCTGGATTAGAGATTGGTCCGGCGATTAGCCCGCCAGTTCCGTTTGTATTAACTGCGGTACCAGCAGCCGAATCTGCGGTTCCTTCAGAACATCTCGAGACTAACGCATCAATGGTACCCCGGAAGTCGGTTCGTTCACATTTGCCGAGCAAGTTCACGCTAAAATGAACACTCAGTAGCTGTCACTCCGAGCAGCAGGTCGCGTGGGTTTTGAAAAAAA
This sequence comes from Hyphomicrobiaceae bacterium, assembly GCA_013141255.1. GTDB lineage: Bacteria > Pseudomonadota > Alphaproteobacteria > Rhizobiales > Hyphomicrobiaceae > JABFRJ01. The sequence continues at coordinate 1,116 of JABFRJ010000050.1, read as the reverse complement.
TGCTCGGCCCGCCGGGCTACCTTGGTAGTTAGGCGAGCTCCAGTTCCGTTAGTACAGTCATTCTTACATAATTACAAGGAGTCTTTATGAGTGGTAGCAGGCAACTGGACGAAAGTATCGTCTACGCAAAGATTCACCCATCGATCGGCGTCGCTCGAGTTGGAAATTCGACGAAACAGGATGGCTATTATATCGGTCCGCAGGTGGTCGAACCTGCACCAAAGCCGCCGGGTGCCTATCGCGATAGCACCGGCGCATTGAAACGTGAGGTCGCTGAATTCCGCATTTATGGGTACGACGGTGAAGGTCGCGTGGTGCGCGAGTTGCACATAGGCGAGGGCACAGAGATCGAATGGACCGTCGAACTAGCGAACCACAAGGCGGCTTGGTATAACTTCGAGCTCGCGCTCGATATTCCGGAGGCTGCAACCGCTCCGCCTTCGACGTACCGTAACGCCACGATTAAAGGACCGGATCGCAAGAAGCTTTCGATCACACCTGGCCCACGCAGCGTGAATTGTATAGATGCCGAAGGCAAACAATATCATTTCGACGACGGCGAGTTCATGAACATCAAGGTGCCGTTGGGTGAACTGCGCACTGATTCGCATGGGCGGCTGCGAGTGTTCGGTGGGTATGGTAAATCCTCCTCCATAGACAACAAACCGCCGATCACGTTTGCGAATAATGATGGCTGGTACGACGACACCAGCGATGGCCCTGTTTCGGCACGCGTCAAATTGGGCGGCCGTGAACTGAATGTCGGGCCAGCCTGGGTGGTGATTGCGCCACCCAACTACGGGCCTCAGCAGAAGTCGGTGCGGACGATGTATGATTTGATGACCGACCTTGCAATTCAAGCCGGACAATTGCCGGCACCTGCGAAACCCTCTTTCCAAAAAGATTTACTACCGATTTTCACTGCGATGTGCGATCTACAATGGATGAATGCTGGATTTGCTGCGGGCTTCGGTTACGGAATGCCACAGTATTTCCTAGCACCGGACTACATCAGAAAACTGTCGATGCCGGGTGACACCTATGCCGAACTGCGGCGTACGGTGGCAAACGCCTTTCGAAACCCAAGCGACAAGGACATATCCATGAAGCTGTGGC
>JABFRJ010000451.1 GCA_013141255.1 Hyphomicrobiaceae bacterium | reverse complement strand
GTCCCCTCGGCCTCTCTTTTGAACACAAGAACAGGATCGGCGTTCCAACCTCACGGCGAATGCATGTTGAGACTACATCTGTGAAATGTCGCGTCTCAACAAACCCGTCGTCGCCGTGAGGTGTGATGGCCGATCCTGAATCCTGGCGAATGCAGGCGAGACTACATTGGTAAGGCGCAAGCCCAGGGGTTCGAGGCCCCTCGCGATGTCTGGTTTCAGATATTGCGATGTCTCGCAAACCTTCGTCGCCAGGAACCGAAATGACCGACTAACGTGACGAATGCCGATGGAACTACATCATCAAAATGACCGGGTCGCGGGTTCGAGTCCCGCCGGATTTGCGCAAGCAACGCCGTAGCTCAGCGGTAGAGCAGGTGGAACGGGACCGACGATAAAGCCGAGGTTCTTATGCCGATGTTTCATCACTCTCGCCGTCACGACTTTTATGACGTGAACGAAAATACAAGACGATACGACCAACACCCTGGCGAATGCCGAAGGGACTACATTTCCCATATGTAGAAGTCCCGACGAAATCCTCGTCGCCAGGTCTCCATCACGAGCAAGACCAATAGGACGAAGACCATGCAGCGCGCTTACGAATTCCTGGCTGAGAAATATGCCCCCGCAAAATCCGCCGGCGACAAGGCTGTGCCTGTCAAAATGTGGACGCGCGGCGTGCCCGTCGAGGACGCATCCCAGCAGCAGCTGTTGAAAGCCGCGCAGATGCCGTTCATTTACAAATGGCTAGCTGTCATGCCGGACGTGCATCACGGTATCGGCTCGACCATCGGCAGCGTGATCCCGACCAAGGGCGCGATCATCCCGGCCGCCGTCGGCGTTGATATCGGCTGCGGCATGATGGCCGTGCGCACGTCGCTCACGGCGTCGGATTTGCCGGATACGCTGTTAGGTGTGCGTTCTGCTTTAGAGCGCGCGGTGCCGCATGGCCGGACTGTTGGACGCGGCATCTCGCGCGATAAAGGGGCGTGGGGAGATTTGCCGGCCGCAACCGTTGCCGCGTGGTCGACGCTCAACACCGGCTTCAAGCGCATCACGGATAAATATCCGCGCCTCGCCAAAGCCAACACGGCTGTCCATCTCGGCACGCTCGGCACCGGCAACCACTTCCTGGAAGTGTGCCTGGATCAAGCCAACCGCGTCTGGGTGATGTTGCACTCGGGCAGCCGCGGCGTCGGCAATGCAATTGGCTCACACTTCATCGAGTTGGCGAAAGCCGACATGAAGCGCTGGTACATCAACGTGCCGGATCAGGACCTCGCCTACTTTCCAGAAGGCACCGATCATTTCGACGACTACGTCGAAGCGGTCGAGTGGGCGCAGACCTATGCCATGATGAACCGGCAGGTGATGATGGAGCACGCAATCGCGGCATTGCGCACCGCGATCCCGAAGCCGTTCGAGGCGCACTTGGAAGCCGTCAACTGCCACCACAACTACGTGGCGCGCGAACATCACTACGGCGACGATGTGTTCGTCACCCGCAAGGGCGCAGTGCGCGCGGCAACCGGCGTGATGGGCATCATTCCCGGCTCGATGGGCGCCAAATCGTTCATCGTGCGCGGCAAGGGCAACGTCGAGAGTTTCTGTTCGTGCTCGCACGGCGCAGGCCGTGTGATGTCGCGCACCGAAGCCAAGCGCCGCTTCACGCTCGCCGACCACGCACGCGACACGGCGGGGGTCGAATGCCGTAAAGACGCCGACGTGATCGACGAAACGCCGAAGGCCTACAAGAATATTGAGGCCGTGATGGCAGCGCAAGCCGATCTCGTCGAGATCGTGCATACCTTGCGGCAGGTTGTGTGTGTGAAGGGGTAGAGACGTGCTGATCTTAGACGGCGGTTACGGCGAGGGCGGCGGGCAGATTGTGCGCACCGCCCTCGCGCTATCGATGATTACCGGGACACCGTTCCGGATCGAAAACGTGCGCGCCAAACGCAAGACACCGGGGTTGCTGCGCCAGCATCTGACGTGCGTGCGTGCGGCAGAAGCAATTACACAGGCAAAAGTCACCGGCGCTGAGCTCGGCGCGGCGGACTTCACGTTCGAACCCGGACCGATCCGCGCGGGCCAGTATGAATTCGCGATCGGCTCAGCGGGATCGACATCGCTGGTGTTTCAGACGATTTTTCCGGCACTGCTCAGCGCGGATGCGCGGTCGCGCGTTTCATTCTCGGGCGGAACGCACAACAAAAGTGCGCCGTCGTTCGATTATCTTGACCACGCGTTCCTGCCGCTTGTCCGGCGTATGGGCGCCAACGTCGCGACCACCCTGCGCAAGCCCGGCTTCTATCCGGCAGGCGGCGGATCGTGGTACGCCGACATCGTGCCGACCGGAACGCTGACGCCTCTGGTGCTCGAAGATGCCGGCGTCGTAACCCGGCGCGCTATCGTCGCTGACGTTGCCAACATCGGCATCGATGTCGCCAAGCGCGAGGCCAAAATGGCAGCAGCAATGCTGTCCTGGCCTGACGACTCCATGCAATGGCGGACCGTCAAGGCCGATGGGCAAGGCAATGTCATCGCGTTGTACATCGCGCATGAGCATGTCTGTGAAGTCTTCACAGGGTTCGGTGCCCGCAACGTCTCAGCGGAAGCCGTTGCGGCGAGCGCGGTTGATGAAG
>JABFRJ010000421.1 GCA_013141255.1 Hyphomicrobiaceae bacterium | reverse complement strand
GATTTGTAGTGGGTGCTGGGAATCAAATGCGGTTGCAATGACTAACGCAGCAGTTTTGAGGTTGGATCACGTAATATAGCTCAATCGTCGTTCAATCGGCCCCCGTCATGCGGACGCTACCTAGTCCTGCGAGTGTGAATTCAAAGGTTTGCCCTGGGGGAATTGGCAGGGTTGGAATGACGCTGCCTGTAATGACGACCATGCCTGAGGTCATAGGGCGGCCGCGTTCAATGGCGAGGTTGGCGACCCAGGCGAGCGCGCCCAATGGATCGTCGGTTTTACCACTTTGTTGATTTTTGCCGTCGATGCTCAAGATGCCTTCGATGCCGTCAAAAGCGGCGACGGTTTTGGGTGGTGCGACTGGTGCGCCGATAACGATGCCGCCGTTCCAAGCGTTGTCGGCAATGAGCGAGAGCGCGCGGCTTTCATTGTATACTGCGAGGCGGTCTTCGATCAATTCAAAGGCGGGCATGACGGCTGCGATGGCTTTGAGAACGTCGTCGCGTGTGTAAGGTGTGGCCTTCGGGGGTAAGTCTTGGCCTAGCCGAACAGAGAGTTCGCATTCGGCGACGACGTTGAGGAAGTCCCGTTTTTTGATGGTGGCGGGTGAGGTGTGGATGGTGCGCTCAAAAATGAGGCCGCCGCAGGGGTGATCGATGCCCATCAACTGTTGCATGATTTTGGTGGTGGTCGCGATCTTGAGGCCGGCAACTTTGCCTTTGCTCGCGGACCATAGGGGGATCAACGCCTCCTGAGCTGCGTAGGCTTCCGCAATAGTTTTAGGGGCGATGTCCTCAGGCAGGTTTTGGTAAGGCGCGCGTAATTTGTGGGCGTCGACGATGAAGGCCGCGGCATTGGACGGGTTGAATGTCATGGTGGCGAATGTCCAAAGGGAGGCCAAAAGGGGGAGTTCGTTCTGGCTGGGTGGGCGTTTCGGCTCTAAGGCTACCCCGGGCGTAGGATTGAGGGAAGTGCGTTGACGCTTACGTTAAGTTTTTAAACACGCCAAGGGAACAAATGTTTCGGGTAGGTGTGGCAGGTGAAAGGGCCGAATTACGGTAGAATTGTGGGTTAAGGGTGGTGACGTTCGCTGCTTCGCTGCCATATCGTCTCATGTTGGGTGGTCTACTCAACTACCGGGAGAGCTCATAAGTGCCGCATCCGCCACCGATGGCCCGCATTGCGCAAGTACGCCGATCCGGGTTGGATTTTCTCAAGGAACGGAGCCGGTTGGCGCTGAGGCTGCGTGATGCACCCGAAGTGAAATCTGTGCTGATTATTGATGACAATCAAACCGAAGCGCAGCGCATCTCAGTCATGGTTCGACTGGTTTTGGGTGATGGCGCGCAGGTCAAAACGGTCCGTCGATTGCATGATGCCAAAGTGGAAATTCAGCGATCGATGCCTGACGTTGTGTTTCTAGATGATCGGCTCGGGCATTCGGTTGCGGCGGAGACCAGTCTGCAGCAGTTGAAGGCGTTTGGTCTGAAGTCGTCGCCGGTTGTTATGTCCGGTCTGTTGACGCGTGTGCGGTTGGTGGAGTTGAGGCGGCTTGGTGTAGCGGATGTGATGCATAAGGACGATATTGACGCGTCGCGGATTATGGAGGCGTTGCTTCGGGTTGTTGATCCTTCTGATGGTGGCTCATCGAAGGCTGGGTAAGGCGCTGGGCGCGTAATTGAGACTTTCGCTCTTGATGCCAACCGGTTACGAAGGGGCTCGATTAAGCTTAGTCTTCGAGACCAGGTGCCCATGCCCGCGACTTCAACTGAACTGCTGTTAGAGCTATTTTCTGAAGAAATTCCGGCGCGTATGCAGGCGCGTGCGGCTGAGGACCTGCAGAAATTGGTGCTTGAAGGTTTGAAGGCGCAGGGGCTGGCGGTGGGAGCGGCCATGAGCTTTGCGACGCCGCGCCGGTTGACGTTGGTGATTAATGGCGTACCGGCCAAGTCCCCTGGTGTGTCCGAGGAGCGCAAAGGTCCGCGTGTGGGCGCGCCAGAGCAGGCACTGGCTGGGTTTCTCAAGGGCGCAGGATTGGCTCGGATTGAGGATGCCGAGATTGTGTCCGATCCGAAGAAGGGCGATTTCTACGTCGCGCGGATTGAAAAGGCCGGGCGGCCTGCCGCTGAGATTATCGCAGAGGTAGTGCCGCTGGTGATGGCTAAATTCCCGTGGCCAAAATCGCAGCGCTGGGGGGCAGGCGATTTCCAATGGGTGCGGCCGTTGCAGTCGATTGTCTGTTTGCTAGGCGGCAAGGTGGTGCCGTTTGAGGTGGCTGGGCTCAAGTCTGGCAATCTGACGCGCGGACATCGGTTCCACGGCAATGTGCCGTTTGAAGTGAAGAGCTTCGAGGACTACGGCAAGAAACTCAAAGAGCACAAGGTGCTGCTGCCGGCGAGTGAGCGGGCGCAATGGATCGGCGAACAAGCGCGCGCGATTGCCGCGAAGGAAAAGCTGGAACTCGTCGATGACGAGGCGCTGACCAATGAAAATGCGGGTCTGACGGAGTGGCCGACGGTGTTGATGGGGACGTTTGAGAAGGAATTTTTGGCGGTTCCCGGCGAATGTCTGACGACGTCGATGAAGATGCATCAGAAGTGTTTTTCGTTGCGTGATCCGAAGACTAGGAAGCTGATAAACAAGTATC
>JABFRJ010000281.1 GCA_013141255.1 Hyphomicrobiaceae bacterium | reverse complement strand
GATGATCACCGCCGCCGTCGTAGTTTTTGGCGATGCAATTGAGGTAGCGGTGATCGAGAGCGTCGAGGCCTTCGCTATCGACTTCCAACATGCGCAGCGCTTTGTCGGCGACGGCGGCGGTGATCATCGGCGCGTTATCGACGAAGGCGAAATCGCGGACGCGTCGGAGGAGGCGACCAGCGATGCGCGGTGTGCCACGGCTGCGGCGGGCGATTTCCATGGCGCCGTCTTTGGCCATCGGTGCGCCGAGGACGCGAGCGCCGCGGCTGACGATCAGTTCCAATTCGTCGTGAGTGTAGAAGTTGAGCCGGATTGGGATGCCGAAACGGTCGCGCAATGGGTTGGTTAAAAGGCCTGCACGCGTGGTGGCACCGACAAGGGTGAACTTGGCGAGATCGATGCGGACAGAACGGGCGGCGGGGCCTTCGCCGATGATGAGATCAAGTTGGAGATCTTCCATCGCGGGGTAGAGAATTTCTTCGATGGCCGGATTGAGACGATGGATTTCGTCAATGAAGAGGATGTCGCGCTCTTCTAAATTGGTGAGTAGCGCTGCGAGATCGCCCGCCTTGGAGATGACGGGGCCTGAGGTGGCGCGAAATCCCACGCCCATTTCCTTGGCCATGATTTGCGCGAGCGTGGTTTTGCCGAGGCCGGGGGGGCCTGCAAATAACACATGGTCGAGTGCGTCACCGCGCGACTTGGCGGCCTGGATGAAGACTTTGAGATTGGCGCGGGCCTGCTCCTGGCCCGTGAAGTCGTCGAGCTGCTGCGGCCGGATCGTCGCCTCGAAGGCGTCGGCCTCTTTTTTTACACCTGTGAGCAAGCGATCGTCGGTCATGGTTTGTTCGTGGCGGGATTTGGGGCCAAGGTCAAGAGAGGGCGTGAGGGGAGTTTCCTGATCGAAACCGCGCGCTGGTGTTGCGTTTGAGGATCTCATAGAAGGGGGCAACGGACCAGTTGGTGATGTGTTGATTGCAAGGCAGCTGCGGGTTGGTGCACTTGATCGTGTCTCTGTCGCGTCAAGAAGCGGTCGGGTTAAGAATTTGGGGAATTCTAGGTATGCTCTACTTTCAACATTCGTTGCTTGAGATGCTGGTGATTGGGTTTTTGCCGGGTTTTTTGATTGGGCTTTATTGGGGGCGCGCGCAAAAGGTGCGGGCTGCGATTTTGGCCGTGTGTGGCGGGATCATCGGTATGGCAGGCGCGTTCTCGCTCTCAGGCTATGCTGGGTCGATGGGCGTACCGATGTTGCAAAGTCCTTTTGCGATGATGGTCGCGGCGATTGGCGCTGCGGCGTTGCTGATGACGATTATTGGGAAAGCGGAATACAAGCGAAATAGTTATGATGAGTGAGTATTTAACGCACGTCCATTTTAGTTTTCGCGGCGATGTCTCGACTGGTTAGGTCGCGATGGTGACGTGGCGGGATTTTCGGGGATGGGCGCGAGAGAACAAGAATAGTGCGATGCCGAGGTTGAGCACGTTCCAGGCAGCGCCGTGGACGAAGGCTAGGCGGTAGGAGCCGGTTAAATCGAAGATGATGCCGGAGAGCCAACCGCCGAGTGCCATGCCTGCAACGGTGGCCATAAGAACGAGTGAGATGCGTGTGGCGGTGCCTGCTGAGCCCATGTGCTCGCGGATGATGACGGCGTAACTGGGCACGATGCCGCCTTGAGCGAGGCCGAACAGTGCTGAGACAACGTAGAGCCCGCTGAGGCTGGTGAAGGGCAAATAGAGCATGAGGGCGAGGGCTTGCAGCGTCGAGCCGATGATGAGCGAGGCGAGGCCGCCCAACTTGTCGGATAACAGGCCTGAGATGAGGCGACTGGCAACGCCGCCGACGAGCATGAGTGAGAGCATTTCGGCACCGCGTTGCGCGCCAATGCCGAGGTCGCCGCAGTAGGCGACAAGGTGGACCTGCGGCATCGACATGGCGACGCAGCAGGCAACACCTGCAAGTGTCAGTAGTGCAATGAGCGTGTTGGGCGCGAGGCCGAGGGGACGTTCGGCGTTGGCGGTCACGCCGGTGTTTGATGTGGTAAGTGCGGGTTGAGGTGGTGGTGGACGACGCAGGAGCATGAGCAATGGCGGCAACAGTATTGCGCAACCGGCGGCAACGACGAGATAGGTTGTGCGCCAACCGTAATTGAGAATGCCGTAGCTGATCATGGGCGGCCAGATTACGCCGGCGAGGTAGTTGCCGGAGGCGCAAATGGCGACGGCGATACCGCGGCGGCGCTGAAACCAGCAGGTGATGTCGGCGACGAGGGGGGCGAAAAATGCGCTCGATCCGAGGGCGCCAATGAGCAGGCCATGGGCGATGGTGAAGGCTAGCAGCGTTGGCGCGAATGCGGCGGCGGTGAAGCCCGTCGCGAGGCCGATGACACCGAGCGCGAGAGGGTAACGGATGCCGCGTTGGTCGGCGAGGCGGCCCATGAGAATCCCACCAGCGGCGAGACCCAGCATGGTCAGCGTGTAGGGGAGTGAGGCTGAACTGCGGTCGATGGCGAACTCGGCTTGGACAGCGGGGAGGGCGACCGGGATCGTCCACATGCCGATGCCGCCAACGGTGCCAATTAGCACAGCGGCGAAGAGGCGTCTCCAAGCGAGCGGGCCGTCGATCACAGACGGTGGCGTTGTGGTCGAG
>JABFRJ010000105.1 GCA_013141255.1 Hyphomicrobiaceae bacterium | reverse complement strand
GGGTTAGGGGTGGGGGGATGCTACGAGCGTTGGCTAACAGATTTACTGCGGTCAGCGCAAAGGAAAGAGCTTGCACCTTTAGCCTCACTCCACCACCACCGGCTCTGCGCTCACCCGCGTCCGCTCTTTTGCCATGGCCAGTGCCGCCACGAAGTCCGGCTTGCCCGACCCAAGCAACGGCAACTTATCGACCACGATGATCTCCGACGGCGTCATCAGATCGCCCGCACCTTTGGCTTTCGCAACCACCTGAAACTGCGCCCGCTGAGCTTTGGTATCCGTCGTAATCAGCACCAACCGCTCACCCTTACGCGCATCCGGCAGTGCCACCATAACTGTCATGGTGTTGGGCCAAGTCTCCGCTGCCACTGCCTCCGCTGCAGCCAGCGACACCATCTCGCCCCCAACTTTCGCGAAACGCTTGGCGCGCCCCATGATCTTAATAAAGCCCTGCCGGTCGATGCCAACGATATCGCCACTGTCGTACCAGCCATCCGGCACCGGCTCGAGCACACCCGGCTTTTCCGCCCGCAGATACCCGAGCATCACATTCGGCCCTTTGACGAACAGGCGTCCGACCTTGAGCTCACCTTGGACTGGTTCGATGCCCGGCACGTCTTCAAGTCGGTACTCCACGAGCGGCACAAAGCGCCCGACGGTCCCGCTCTTATTCGCCAGCGGCGAATTCATCGCCAAGCCCGGCGACGTTTCCGTAATGCCGTAGCCTTCCAGGATACGCACACCAAATTTCTCCATATAAAGCGCACGCGTCCGGTCTTTCACGGCTTCAGCGCCCGCCAGCACAATCCGCACCGTGCGCATGTCATAGGGGTGCGCGACGCGAGCGTAACCATTGAGGAACGTATCGGTGCCAAACATCACAGTCGCTTCCACGTCATAGATTAGCTCCGGAATGATCCGGTAGTGCAGCGGTGTCGGATACATGTAGAGCGGAATGCCATAGACCAGCGGCATCAACGTGCCGACGGTCAGTCCGAACGAGTGAAACACCGGTAGTGCATTGAACACCTTGTCCTCACCGTTGATGTCAACGCGATTCATACCCTGCGCAATGTTAGTCAGCAGATTGCGATGCGATAGCACCACGCCCTTGGGGGTCCCTTCCGAGCCCGACGTGAACAGGATCACAGCTGGGTCATCCGGCTTGCGCGTCACTTGCGGTTTCATGCCTCGCAGCAGCCCGCGCACTTTGTCGAGCGCCGTAATCTGCGGTCGAATGTCGTCGAGGTAGACCACTTTCACATCGTATCCAAGCTGCTCAATCAGCGAGTCGAGGCGGCCTTTTTCGATAAACGCCCGCGAAGTCAGGATCGTTTTGACGTCGGCCGCTTTGCATGTCGCACGAATGCTGACGAGCCCCGAGCTGAAGTTGATCATCGCGGGTACGCGACCGATGCTGGAAAGTGCCGCAATAACAACCGTCACACCAACCGAGTTCGGCAGCATCACGCCAATAGGTTCACCAACGCCCGCGTAGGGTGTCAGTTTAGCGCCCAGCACCTGCGCGCCGATCATCAATTTCTTCATCGACAGCTTGGTGCCAAGTGGGTCCGCCACCGCGACCTTGGCAGTCGATCGCGTTTTCACAGCGTCACCGAAAGCTTCAAACAGCGTGCGATCAACTTTCGCCGTCGCCACCGCCGTATCAGCCATGATGTCTTGCAGCGCGAGCCCCGCTGCTTGACGGCGCGCCTTACCTTTAAGTTCAGCATCAACTTTGAGTTTGACCGGCGGCAGGAAGGTCAAAGTAACTTTCGGGAACCACGCCTTCTTAATCTGCGTCGGCCGCAAGTAACTCCAAATTTTTGCCCGCTCCGCACCTTCAACTCGCACGGGGACCACCCAGGCATCGGCCTTTTCAGCAATCATTCCGGTGCCTTCGTAGACCTTCATCAAGTTCCCGGTGATGGTGATGCGTCCTTCCGGGAAGATCACAATCGTCTCGCCGGATTTCACTGTGTTGACCAGCCCGCGTGTTGCGAGCGGCTTTGTCGGATCGAGCACATACGCGTTGATCAGCTTCAAGAACGGCTTGATCCATTTGACTTCCGCGATCTGCGTATTGACCGCGAATGAGGCATGCCCCGGCAATACGCCGTGCAACATCCCAGCTTCAAGCATGCTCACGTGATTGGGTGCGATGATTGTCGGCAGGCCAGGCTTCGGAACATTCTCCAGCCCTTTCACTTCGAGGTCGTAAGCCATTTGAAAAATGAGACGACCAAAATCCCGCACGCCTTCCTTGCCCCAGACCTTGATCACGAGAACAGCAACACCAAACGTCAACAGGCCAATGATGCCGAACAAAATCCACAACGGCGCATCCAGCATTTGGGCCACCGCCAACAGCGCGCCACCCACAGTCATGTAAGACGCATTGAGAACATTGACCGCCGCCACGACACGCGCGCGCCGATCAACCGCCGCCCAACTCTGCACAGCAGCAAATGCCGGCACGATAAACAGTCCACCGCCAACAGCCAGTGCAAACAGCGACAGCCCGAGCGCCAGCGCACGCCGCGTCAAAATGAAATCAGTCAGTCCCAATGACGCGGCCTTCGGTGTCACCGTAAAGGCCACATAAGCCAGCGCAATCGCCGCGACGGCCATAATGACGGCACCCATGGGGATC
>JABFRJ010000335.1 GCA_013141255.1 Hyphomicrobiaceae bacterium | reverse complement strand
CCACCCGCATGCCGATGAAATGACCCAGATGGCCATGGGCATGATGGGCTTTTTTGTCGTGCATCCGAAAGATCCGAAGTTCATGCGCGTCGATCGCGACTTCGTGTTTCTGCTCAACGCCTACGATATCGATCCAGGCTCATACGTGCCGCGCATCTCGCAGATGTTGAACTTTAATCTGTGGAGCTGGAACAGCCGCGTGTTCCCTGGCATCGATCCGCTGGTCGTGCGCAAAGGCGACCGCGTACGCGTGCGCTTCGGCAATCTCACGATGACCAACCATCCGATCCTATGCACGGCTATCACTTCGAGGTGACGTGCACGGACGGGGGATGGACGCGCCCAGAATCGCGCTGGCCGGAAGTCACAATCGATTGCGCCGTTGGCCAGATGCGCGCCTACGAGTTTGATGCCACGAATGAAGGCGATTGGGCCATTCACTGTCACAAGTCGCATCACACGATGAACGCGATGGGACATGATTTGCGAACGTTTATCGGGGTGGATCAAACCGAGTGGAAGAAGCGCATGAGCGGCATGGTCAAGGGCTACATGCCGATGGGCGGAGCTGGCATGGCGGACATGGGCGAAATGGAAATGCCGCTGCCCGATAACACATTGCCGATGATGACCGGCTTCGCGCAGTTCGGCCCTGTCGAGATGGGCGGCATGTTTTCGGTTGTCAAAGTCCGCGAAGGGCTTGATCGCAACGACTACAAGGATCCGGGTTGGTACAAGAATCCGGAAGGAACCGTGGCTTACAAGTGGACCGGCGATCCAGCGAAACTCGCCGACCCGGTTCGCGCGCCGACAGCACCGGCATCCAATTCGCCAGCGACCGAAATTGAGGTCAAAGCGGTCAAACCGAGCGGGCATTCGGGCCACTAGTCGGCCAACTTGATCGACGTTTCCGTAAGCACAGCGGAAGCATCGCTGCTTTTCGTGTCACAGGTTTCAATTGAGAGCACAGGACGCGCCAGCAATGACCACACATCACAGCGAAAAGCAGCACATTGGGAGTAGGTCGCAAATGACCGCACAGACCGGCCAACACGGTCCCGACGCCTACATCCGTTTGGCTGCGATGTTGGTTATCTCGTTCACTGCCATGTTTGCTCTCATGTACGCGATGGTCGATGTGTTCGAGAACGTCGTGCCAAATCTCAACCAATTCTACATGGCCGGCCTCATGACGGCGCCCATGATGTTGATCGAGATTTGGCTCATGAGGTCCATGTACCCCAACACGCAGTTGAACCTCATACTTTCAGGAGTAGGATTGGTCGCGCTGTTAGGGTTTTGGCTCGGCATTCGAGAACAAATTGCGGTGAGTGACCAGCAATTTTTAAAATCCATGATCCCACATCATGCCGGTGCGATATTGATGTGCGAACAAGCTGACCTCAAAATTCCCAAGGTTCAGCGGTTATGCAATGGCATCATTACAGCTCAAAAAAATGAAATTTCGCAAATGCGCTCAATGATCGAAGAATTGCAGGCTAATCGATAAGAGCAGTAGTGGACTCCTTAAAGCCTCCCAAATGCATCGGGTAACCACGAATTTGGCATATCTTGACGTCGCATATTTGGTGGTGACCGGCATATGTCTGGCCCTGATCCTCTTTTCTCACAAACTGATAACCAAAGACCGTTACAGCCGACTGCTGGTCGCTCTGGCGATTGCAAATGCGGTCGCGATGTTCGCTTTTCATTTGGAACGGCCGGTTTCGTCTGCCGAGAACCTGCTCCACTGGATTATCGTAGCTTTAGTTCAATACAGAATCCTGTCGCTATCCCTGAAGATTTGGTTGTCGATCAACTACAAAGATTTGCATTTGGTAGCACATCGGTGGATCCATGCGTTGAGCCATGGTGCGTTACTGTTCGTTTTAGTTGGCGGATACTGGTTAAAATCAAACCATCCAGTTGTGCTGGCCATGGTTTATCCGTTATCCAGTTTATCAATTGCTCTAATCGCCGAAGCGATAGAAGAGCAACTCGCAGTTCCTCAAAAGTGAGAAAGCCGTCTGCCGTAACGGCTTATAACAGCAGTGCAGACCAGCCCTTCCGGAAGCAACCTCCGGAAGGGGGATTTCGAGCCGGACCCTAGTGGGAGTGCGATCCTGGACTACCGCTTTCGGTTGTGCCTGATCGGCCTGCATTGCCGACAGCGCAGGCGGTCAGTGTGACCCCAACTGCGATCACTGCTATGCCACGCAGCAGTGTTGATCGAATTTGTCTATTCAGTTTCATTGGTTATTAATCCCCCAGAAACTTCGGAGCACGGAAAACGGAGGTGCCCGCCTTTTCCGTCCCGTATGCGTGCCATGAATCCCATGCGGCGTGTGTTACATCTTATTGCGCACGTTGCCTTCGCACGCGGCAACGTGAAAGAGAGCGAGGCCCCTTTAGTGACGGCGACCCTCAACGTGCGCCCGCTGAAATTATTTGTAACAATTGCGCAATGATTTTGACGGAGTGAGCGCCTAATTTTCTTCGGTACGCGCCGGGTATTTCTGCGCGATGGATTGAGGGTGCTCCCATGACTAACACATACGTCCAACGCGGTGCCGCGTCTTTGCTGGCCGCGGGCCTCCTGACCGGACTGCTTGTCACCAATGTTTTGGCGGAAGCCGGTGAGCCCGATCATGCCCATAA
>JABFRJ010000234.1 GCA_013141255.1 Hyphomicrobiaceae bacterium | reverse complement strand
GGTCGCATCTGCCCCGCGCCGTGCGAAGCCTCCTGCACCCTCAATCTCGACGACAGCCCCGTGGCCATCAAAACCATCGTGTGCGCCATCGTCGACAAGGGTTGGGAAGAAGGCTGGATCGTGCCCAAGCCTGCCGAAAAGAAAACCGGCAAGAAAGTCGCCATCGTTGGCGCTGGCCCCGCCGGTCTCGCCGCTGCCCAACAGCTCGCCCGCGCCGGTCACACCGTCCACGTCTATGAAAAGAACGCCCGCCCCGGCGGCCTCATGGTCTACGGCATCCCCGATTTCAAAATGGAAAAAGATGTCATCGCCCGTCGCGTCAAGCAGATGGAGGCCGAAGGCGTCACCTTCCATTGCAACGTCCACGTCGGCGTCACCCACAAACTCGCCGACATCGAAAAGAAGCACGATGCGGTGCTGCTCTCAGGCGGCGCCGAAAAAGCACGCGACATTCCCGTACCCGGTCGTGACTTGCGCGGCATCCACTTCGCCATGCACTTCCTACCGCAACAAAACCGCCGCATCGCGGGCGAAACGCTCGGACTCGGCACCGACGAATTGGCCGCGGGCAAAAACGTCGTCGTCATCGGCGGCGGCGATACCGGCTCAGACTGCATCGGCACCTCCATCCGCCAAGGCGCCAAGAGCGTGACGCAACTCGAAATCTTGCCCGAGCCACCCGAGAAAGAAAACAAAGGCCTCTCCTGGCCCAACTGGCCGCTCAAGATGCGCACGTCATCCTCGCAAGGCGAAGGTGCCAAGCGTGATTTCGCCGTCACCACCAAGCGCTTTGAAGGCAAAGCCGGCAAAGTCACCAAACTCGTTTGCGCCCGCGTCGATGATAAATTCAAAGAGATCCCGGGCTCAGAATTCGAAATCCCCGCTGACATGGTCTTACTCGCCATGGGCTTCGTCAGTCCCGTTCAGGATGACATCGTGGCTGAAGCCGAAATCGCACTCGACAATCGCGGCAACATCAAAGCCGACGACAAGGCCTACGCCACCAATCGGCCCAAGGTCTTCGCCGCCGGCGACATCCGCCGTGGCCAAAGCCTCGTCGTTTGGGCCATCCGCGAAGGCCGCCAAGCAGCCCACGCCATCGACAAGGCCTTGATGGGCAAAAGCGATTTGCCCCGGTAATCCTTCCTGAAACAAACCTGCGCATAACCCAACCATAAAAATGGCGGGCTGTCGCAGTCGGGGAAAACCTGTTGCGCCAGCCCGGAGATTGCGTTAATCGCATGGGCACAGAGGCAAGCTGCTCCGGCATTCGGACTGAACCTCTGTGATTACAGGTGTTCCGCGGTAGCTCAGTGGTAGAGCAACCGGCTGTTAACCGGTTGGTCGTAGGTTCGAATCCTACCCGCGGAGCCAAATTTTCCACTCACGGTCGTTGAACGATCGAGTTCCGCTACCAGCGCCACCCCGCGCCGTCGTTTTACGCAGTCCCCACCTTGCAATTCCCGCAAAATCCCTGATCGAATGCGCCAGCGTTCCCAACGTCCGCGAACCTCATCAGGACTCACGCCCCCATGGCCAGCGCCAAAGCCAACGCCGCCCAGATGCAGTCGAAATCCTACCGGCTGCCCATCGAGGACACCGAGTTCATCCTCCGCGATGAAATGCGCGCCTTTCGCTTCGGCATGGAATACTCAAAAGCCGAACTCGTCCTGCGCGACTGGGGCATCCGCTCAACCGTCGTAGTATTCGGCAGCGCCCGCGTCCCCGCGCCCGACGCCATCCCCGGGCTTTCAGCCAACGCCAAGAACGACGCTGTCCAACTGCGCGTCCAGCAACGCGCAGCCCTCAGCCCTTGGTACGACGAGGCCCGCAAGTTCGCGAAAATCGTCTCCGAGTGTGGCGGCGCCATGAAAGCCAGCAAAGGCCAGCGCGACAACGTCATCGCCACAGGCGGCGGCCCCGGCATTATGGAAGCAGCCAACCGTGGCGCCACTGAAGCAGGCGCGCCCAGCATCGGCTTCAACATCACGCTCCCCCGCGAACAGGAACCAAACGCATACTCGACGCCTGAACTCACATTCCGCTTCCACTACTTCGCCATGCGCAAGATGCACCTCGCCATGCGCGCTAAGGCACTCGCCGTTTTCCCCGGCGGCTTCGGCACCCTCGATGAACTCTTCGAAATTCTAACCCTGTTGCAAACCGAAAAAATGCCAGCTCTTCCCGTCATCATGTTCGGCCGCGAGTATTGGCAGCGCGTAATCAACTTCGACGCCATGATCGAGGCCGGCGTCATCGAAAAGCGCGACCTCGACTTGTTCACCCTCGTCGACACAGCCGAGGAAGGCTGGAATGCCATTTCCAAAAACGGCAGTCTCAAACGCAAGATAGCGCCATAGTGCAATCGTTGCGCGATTGCCGAGACTGCAAAACCCGTCATTTGACAGTCAACAATTCAGATTGTTATATTCAATAACAATTTTAAGCACGATCAGAAAGCCGTGGTCATGACCTCAGCGCCGTCAAGCAGTCCAACTGTACCCCTGCCACATCTTTCGGCTCCAGGCTGTGTTGAAGCATCTCAGCGCGGCGCAGTCCTCATCGCGACCATATCTCGCCCCGAGAAACGCAACGCCCTCAACGACCCCACCATCTTCGCGCTCGAGAAAATCGCCTCCAACGTCCCCTCCGATGTGCGCGCAATTTTACTAACCGGCAAAGGCGACAATTTCTCCGCCGGTCTCGACCTCTCAGAACTGAGCGAGCGCGACGTCCCCCAAGGCGTACGCCACTCAATGTCTTGGCACCGCGCCCTCGAACGCTTGCAATTCGGCGATGTGCCCGTCGTTGCAGTTCTGCAAGGCGCCGTTATCGGCGGCGGCCTCGAACTCGCGCTCGCCAGCCATGTCCGCGTCGCCGAGGCCAACGCCTACTACGCGCTCCCCGAGGGCCAACGCGGCATCTACGTCGGCGGCGGCGCATCCGTGCGCTTGCCCCGCGTCATCGGCATCGACCGCATGGCCGACATGATGCTGACCGGACGCACCTACTCTGCCACGGAAGGCCTCCAACTCGGACTGTCCCAATACGTTGTCGACAACGGCAAAGGATTTGAAAAAGGCCTGGAACTCGCCGAGAAAATCTCCAACAACGCGACCATCACCAACTTCGCCGTCATCCACGCACTACCAAAAATCGCCGAGCATGATCGCGGCGGCGGCTTCTTGATGGAGGCACTCATGGCCGGTATCGCCCAGGGCGAGCCCGACGCCAAAGAGCGTGTCCGCGCATTCCTTGAAAAACGCGCGGCGAAAGTCCAACACAAAGCCTAAATCAAAAACGATCGATGCAAAGCGACCCAATAAGAGTCGTGCGGCGTGAAAAGTCAGGGAGAAAACAGATGGCGCAATCAGTAATCAACGATGCCCCCTATCGTAACGTCCACTTCGGCACGTCCACGGTTCATATCGAAAAGCGCGCCGATGGCACCATCATCGCCACCTCCCCGACGCCGCTTGGCAATTACCCAAACAAAACCACCGAGCGTTTGGACTATTGGGCCGAAAAGACACCCGATGCCGTTTTCCTCGCCCAGCGTGACGGCTCCGGACCTTGGCGCAAAATTACCTACGCCGAAGCCCGCGCCTCCGCCCGCGCCATTGCGCAAGCATTGCTAAGCCGCCCATTGTCGCACAACCGCCCCATTGCCATTCTCTCCGGCAACGACCTCGGTCAAGCCCTCATGGCACTCGGTGCGCAGTACGCCGGCATCCCCTTCGCGCCGATCTCACCCGCCTATTCAACCATCAGCCAAGACTTCGGCAAACTCCGCACCATCTTTGAAGTTCTTGATCCCGGCCTCGTCTACGCTACGACCGGCTCGCCCATCGCAAAAGCCATCGAAGCCATCGTTCCCGCCACAACTGAAATTGTTGTCGCCGCCGATCCACCACCCGGTCACAAAGTCACCCTGCTTGCCGACCTCATCAAAACGCCAGTGACGCCTGCCGTCGACGCGGCCAACGCCACGATCGGCCCGAACACAGTCGCAAAAATCCTCTTCACATCCGGTTCGACCGGCGTACCAAAAGGCGTGATAAACACGCAACGCATGATGTGCTCGAACCAACAGATGTTCGGCCAAGTCTTGCCGTTCTTCGCCGAAGAACCGCCCGTGCTCGTTGAATGGCTACCTTGGAGCCATACCTTCGGCGGCAATCACAATTTCAACATGGTGCTATTCAACGGCGGCAGCCTCTATATCGACGACGGACGTCCCCTCCCCGGTGCCATCAACACGACCGTCCAAAATCTACGAGAAATCGCGCCAACAATATATTTCAACGTGCCGCGCGGTTACGAAACTCTGCTTCCATTTCTTGAGAGCGACCCAGCGCTCGCAAAAACCTTTTTCAGTCGCGTGCGATGCTTGTTTTACGCCGGCGCATCGCTGCCGCAGCCCATCTGGGATCGCTTGCAAGCCGTGGCCGTCAAAACCATTGGCAATCGCATCATTATGATGTCGGGCTTGGGTTCAACCGAGACCGCCCCCGGCGCTATCACGGTCGCGCGCACCATCGAACGCGCAGGCACCGTCGGTGTGCCCATGCCGGGCGTCGAACTCAAACTCATCCCCAATAGCGGCAAACTCGAAGCCCGACTACGCGGCCCGAATATCATGCCCGGCTACTGGAAAAATACCGAACAAACCAAAAAGGTATTCGACGACGAAGGTTTTTACATGCTTGGCGATGCGCTGAAGTTCGCCGATCCCAACGACCCCAATGCAGGTTTCGTTTTCGACGGACGCATTGCCGAAGATTTCAAACTATTAACCGGCACCTGGGTCAGCGTTGGCCCGCTTCGCGGCGAACTTATCCATCACTTCGCCCCACTCATTCGCGACGCCGTCATCGCCGGTCATGATCGCAACGAGATCACGGCACTCCTCGTGCCCGACATCGATCATTGCCGAGCCCTCACGGGGGCAGCTCCCTCGGCAACGGCCGCTGAGGTCTTGGGACACAGCGCGGTCGTCAGTAAATTTCGCGAACTGCTCACGAGCCTCTCGGCAAAAAGCACTGGCGCCAGCAGTCGCGTCCCCCGCATCATGCTGCTTCATGAAATGCTGTCGATCGATGCTGGTGAAGTCACCGACAAAGGATCGATCAATCAACGCAGCGTATTGGCAAACCGCGCCAGCCTCGTGCAAGACTTGTATGCAGACAGCGCCAGTCCCCGCGTGATCGCGCTCCCCAAAAAGACTTGACCACTACGAGTAAAAACGAACCCCTTCAGAAGTAGCGCCCCGATGACAGCATTCACCCACCGTCGAACAGTACGCATCGAATGGGGCGACTGCGATCCCGCGGGTATCGTCTTCTATCCGCGCTATTTCGCCATGTTTGATGGCGCCACCCAAGAACTTTTTCGTGCAGCCCTTGGCGTACCAAAAATCGAATGGGCCAAATCCCATGGCATTATCGGCATTCCCATGGTCGATACCCGCGCCAAGTTCATGATCCCCTCGCGCTACGGTGATGACATCATCATCGAGAGCCGCGTCGCCGAATTCCGTCGCTCAAGTTTCGATATCGTCCATACCGTCCATCGGCCGGAAGGCATCGCGATCGAAGCCACTGAAACCCGAGTCTGGGCCGGTCCCGATCCCTTAAAGCCGGGCGGCATCAAAGGTGTTCCCATTCCACTCGACGTGATCCGCGCCTTCACCAAAGCCTAGTCACCAACCACGACCAACCTCATCCGCCATTGCACGGTTCGTCCGCGCCCAGCGCCCGGCGGCCTCTCAACTTGAGCGCCTTGCGGCCTCTTAACTATTGCAGAGCTTTTCTGCAACTTTTGCGAGCTTATGTGTTAAAGTACACCCAATGATTGATGAAACGTTCGCCCTACCGTTCCAACAAAAGGACAGTACTTCCGCCTCGTAAAGCAACCCGAACAACCCAAAACCAATGTCCCGCAAGAGCCCAAACGTCCCGCAAGTAGAAATCAGACGCCCAGCCAATAGAGCACATCGAATGACGCCGACTTCATTTTCACTCGCCTTCCCACGGCTCCTTCGTCAGCTACGAGCAATTTCGTTGCATACGACGCTCGCGCTCGCCTTCGCTGTCACACTCGTTCTTGCCGTTACAGTTCATCACTTTGCCGCCACAACCCCGCGTGCCATTCAGCGCCAGCACATGACGGTCGCAACCGAACAGCACGATGCATACACACGCTCATCCGAACGCCTGCACCACGCCCCTCACATCGCGCAATCAAACATCGTCAACGCATTAACAGTCAGTCGCATTTTGCCCGCAAGCGAAGCCACAGAACGCCAGCTGATCAACACAGCAGCGCGCCAAGACTCCACAAACCAAGCCTCCACAAACCTCAAACGCACGCGCAAAACCCTCGACCAGCCGACCATAACAATCCGCGCGCTCTTACTCGATCCGAACGATCGGACATCAGCCGACGGCACCAACGCCCACCCCCTCAGCGCCGTCCAAGGCTTTCTAATTCGCAAGCCCGTTCGGGCAGCAGCCATTGTTGGCGTCCTCCAAACCTAGCGCAAACGCTCAGCAGTCGAAGTCAAGTCACCGTTATCATTGAATATATTTAGCAGTGCAACATCAACACCGATTGCACTTGCACGAACCCGATGTGTGACTATAGTCCGCGCGCGCACAAGGAGAGGTGGCCGAGTGGTTTAAGGCGCACGCCTGGAACGCGTGTGTGCGGGAAACCGTACCGTGGGTTCGAATCCCACCCTCTCCGCCAGAACAGCCTTTCATCCACCATTTTGGTGGGAATGCGAACCCACGGTCTTCCGCGCGCGAAGGCGCGCCAAAAATATGGGGGTTCGAATCCCACCCCCTCCGCCAGCCTGTCGTTTCGCTCTAATTCGACATGACACGCAATAAACCACGCATATGGTCCAAGCGCGTTTTCGGTCATTCTAAAAACGCCACTGCAAACCTGGTCTGATCCGTGTCTATTTCTTGGCAGCGCTAACGACGCGCACACGTTTCTCAACGTCCGCGTCATCCAGGCCCGCCAAATCCACGTCTGCCTTTGCGATCACCTTGTTGACCAATTGCACGAGTTGCTTGGATTCAGCACCACTCAGCCCCGACAACATTTCTTTCTGCACGCTTTCGACGATGGGCATTAGGACCATAAGAATTCGCTCACCGCTGGCCGTTAATTTCAAGATGCGCGCGCGCCGGTCTTTACTGTTCGCCACACGCGCCACAAGTCCCTTCTGCTCCAGCCGATCGACCACCGCACCAATGGTTGCCCGATCCTTTGCTATGGCTTCGGCAAGCCGCGCCTGATCGATCCCAGGGGCATGCCCAAGCGCGTCGAGCGCCGCGAATTGCACTGGCGTCAGATCGTATCCGGCTTCTCGCACACGCAGCAGGAAGATCTGAGTTGAAATCTGATGCACACGCCGGATGAGGTGGCCTGGCATTCGTGAACTCGAAATCATGATTTTCGTCTTGCTCATTGCTCTGGCTCTAGCCTCCGGCACACTTTTTGCCAACATGCACTCAATTATTGATAAGTGCACTTATTTTCTATTGACTCCACATCTCGACATGAAGATATAGTAAGCGAACATATTATTTTGAGGGTGGGTCCATGCAGTACTATGTGAACGGGTTCCGACCAGGCGATCCAAACATCAAGGACGCTGTACCGACCCAACGCCGTGCGGGCCCGTATCGGCCGCTACCCGAGCACGTGGATGTATTAATCGTTGGCTGCGGACCAGCCGGCCTGTGCCTTGCCGCTCAACTTTCGCAGTTCCCCGACATCACGACCATGATCGTAGAACGCAAACCCGGTCCGATTGAAAAAGGCCAGGCCGATGGTATCAATACGCGCTCGATGGAGATGTTCCAGGCATTTGGCTTTGGCGAAAAAGTCAAGCACGAGAGCTATTGGGTCAATCAATCCAATTTCTGGCGACCAGATCCACAGAACCCTGCCAACATTAAGCGTATCGGTCGCGTTCAGGATGTGGCCGACGATTCATCCGAAATGCCACATACGCTGATCAACCAAGCGCGCGTGCACGAGCTTTTTCTCGATGTCATGCGCAATTCTCCGTCGCGTCTTGAACCCGACTATTCGTGGGGCCTGCGAGACTTGACCATTGATACAGCAGCCACTGATTATCCAGTTTCGGCGACTTTGGAGAACACAGGCGTCAATGCGGGCGATACCAAGATCGTTCGTGCCAAGTACGTCGTCGGCTGCGATGGCGCGCGTTCCAACGTGCGAAAGGCGATTGGCGGTGAGCTGCACGGTGACGCGGCGCATCAGGCCTGGGGCGTCATGGATATACTGGCGAATTCCGATTTCCCTGACATCCGGCAGAAATGCTTGATCACCTCCGCCACCGAGGGCAATGTCCTGATCTTACCACGCGAGGGCGGCTACCTATTCAGAATGTATGTCGAGCTCGACAAGCTCAACCCCGACGAACGCGTCACCAATCGCAATTTAGTCGTCGACCATATAATCGCCGCAGCCAATCGGATCATGCGGCCCTACACCATCGATGTAAAGGAAGTGGTGTGGTGGTCGATCTACGAGATCGGCCATCGCCTCACTGACAGGTTCGACGACGTGCCCGAAGGAGAAACGGCCACACGAAACCCGCGCGTCTTCACCGCAGGCGACGCCTGCCACACACACAGTCCTAAAGCTGGACAAGGTATGAATGTGTCCATGGGCGACACTTTCAATCTCGGTTGGAAACTTGCCCATGTGTTGCAAGGCCGAGGAGCACCAAGCCTGCTCCGAACCTACTCCGCAGAACGTTGGGTCGAGGCCAAACGACTGGTTGATACAGATCACGAATGGGCGCGGATCATGTCGGCACCTCCCGGCCAGTCCGAACTCGACAATTCCGATGAGCCGCGCTTCGTCAGACTATTTAAGGAAAATTTGGAATTCACCGGTGGGCTTGCAGTCAACTATGCACAGTCCGCGCTGATTGGCGCGCCCGACTATCAAGCACTGGCAAAGGGATTACCAATCGGTCGTCGCTTCCACTCGGCGCCTGTAGTACGCCTGTCTGATGCCATGCAGATGCAGCTCGGACATGTGGCCGAGGCCGATGGTCGTTGGCGCATTTACGCCTTCGCGGACCGTGCGAACAGTTCGACTGTCGGTTCGGCGATTCATAATCTCGCAAGTTGGCTCGAAAAAAACCCGCAGTCGCCGGTCGTAAAATTTACCAGAAATGGCGACGATATTGATAGCCTCATCGACGTCCGCGTGGTGTTCCAACAGACCTTTGATCAACTTGCATATGAAGACATACCACCACTTTTGAAGCCGACGAAAGGCAAGCTGAAGCTGCAGGATCACGAGAAAGTCTTTTGCGTAGATCACAAGGGATTGGGCGACATTTTCGAGATCCGCGGGATCGATCGCGACAAGGGATGTGTAGTCCTTGTGCGCCCCGATCAATACATCGCCCACGTACTTCCACTCGATGCCTATCGAGAAATGGCTGCGTTCTTCGATGGATTTCTACTGCCATCAGCGCAGGCCTGATCGCATCTGGCGCTTCACTTCGCCACCAAATTGGACCATGCAGCCATGCAGATGTGACCTCCCGCTTGTACCAAGTCGGTGTTTTCGTGCATCATCGCGCACGAGACCACTCAGGAGACCACGATGCCTTCACGCCTCGATCCCGATATTGAAAGCATCCTCCCCCTACTACCCTTGCGCGATGTGCCGACACTCACACCCGAACGCGCCCGTGATGAGTTGGTCCAAGTCGCCCGTTCGCGCAATAACGTGCCCCCACCTCAGGTGGCGTCAGTAGTGAACCTCAAAATTCCTTTGCCCGGTCGCCAGATCACGGCTCGCGTTTACAGCCCGGCCAAGAAGACAGCCCCAACCGTCGTCTATTTTCATGGCGGCGGCTGGGTCGCAGGCGACATAGAAACACACGACCGTCTTACGCGCACGCTCAGCATCGATTTGGACGCTCACGTTATCAGCATCGACTACCGCCGCCCGCCAGAAGCCCCATTCCCTGCCGCCTTCGACGATTGTTTCGAGGCAACACAATGGGTCGCGGCCAACATTTCGGACTTCGGCGGCGACACAACCAAGATATGTATCGCCGGTGACAGCGCAGGCGGCGCCCTCGCAGCAGCGGTCGCACACGCCAGCCGCAATGCTGGTCCCAAACTTAAAGCGCAATTATTAATCTACCCCGTAACAGATCTTGTCGGCCAATACCGCTCGACCGAACACAACGCGCTCTACCCCTCACGCCAAGACAACGCCGAAGGCTATTACCTCACCAAGGAACTAATGGTTTGGTTTGCCAAACACTACATCACAAATGTTGCCGATGAACGCGACGCCCGCGCGTCTCCACTCCACGCGGGGTCCTTTTCGGGTCTCCCACCGACCGTCATGTGCACAGCCGAATTCGACCCATTGCGCGATGAAGCCGAAGCCTACGTTGAAAAACTCAAGAGCGCGGGTGTACCCGTCACCTACCTGCGTGAACCCGGTATGATCCACGGTTACTTCAGCATGGCCCCCGTGTCAGCTGCCGCAGCGGCAGCCGGTCAACGCGCCCGTGCAGCATTCAAAAAACTCATCGACCAATGAGCGCATCTTGATGAAGAACAACTGCAGCTCCAACTATCGGCGTAGCTCAAATCCCTCATAACCCTTCGCTGCAACATCATCACAAATTTGCCGATAGCGCGGCATCCCCCCAGCATACGGCATAAACACACGCGGCTTCCCCGGGACGTTCGCGCCGAGATACCAGGAATGATGTGCTTGCGGCAGCAGCGTCGCATTGGCCGCCGCATTGACCTCACTCACCCAGCTCACCATCGCCTGCGGCCGCGCTTCGATGGTCTCAAATTTGTGATCTCGCATGTACCGAATACAATCAGTGATCCATTCGGCGTGCTGCTCAATCGGCACCGGCATATTGCATAACACCGACGGACTTCCCGGCCCCGTTACGGTGAAAAAATTCGGAAAGCCAGCCACCTGTAACCCCAAGTAGTTCTGCGGCCCCGCCTCCCACACTTTCGACAACGCCAGTCCATCCCGACCGCGAATGTTCATCCGCAGCAATGGACCAGTCATCGCGTCAAACCCAGTCGCAAACACAATTATGTCGAGATCATAAACCGCGTCCCGCGTCTGCACGCCATCGGGCACAATGGCTTCAATCGGATTTGCCCGCACATCCACCAACACCACATTGTCGCGATTAAACGTCTCAAAATACCCAGTATCAATCGGCGGACGCTTCGCCGCATATGGGTGATCAATGTCCGCCAGCAACTCTGCAGTTTTCGGATCTCTGACGATCGTCCGTATTTTCGTTCGAATAAAGCTCGCAGCCGTTTCGTTTGCTTCTCTCGTCAGCAAAATATCATTGAAATTTGCCCGGAACTGCAGTCCACCACGCTGCCACGCTGTCTCGAAGATCGCCTCACGCTCCTCAACCGTGACATCGAATACCGATCTATTTTCAATCAGAAACGAATGACCATTGTTTGCCGCGTGCGTCGTCGCCCTTACCTCAGATCGGCGCTCCTTAATGTCACGACGAAACGTCTCAGACAATGGCGCATTCTGCGCCGGAACGCTGTAATTCGCTGTGCGCTGAAACACCGTCAGATGCGCCGCCGATTCAGCAATGACAGGAGCCGCCTGTATACCCGTCGAGCCCGTCCCAATAAGTCCCACGCGCTTGCCCCTAAAATCAACGCCCGCGTGCGGCCATTCCCCCGTATGAAACCATTGCCCCTTAAAGCGATCCAATCCCTGAATTTGCGGAACGTTTGCGGTCGACAAGCAGCCGACCGCTGCAATCAGGAATTTCGCCGACAACATCACACCATTGGCGGTCGTAACCCGCCACAAATTATTGTCTTGGTCATAGACCGCAGCAACAACGCGTGTGCCAAAACGAATATCGCGGCGCAGATCCAGTCGATCCGCGACAAAGTTCAAATAGCGTCGAATTTCATCATGTCCCGGATATCGTTCCGACCACTCCCAAGACCGATAAAGGTCCTCCGAAAACGTATAACAGTAGGAATGACTTTCAGAGTCGCACCGCGCTCCCGGATACCTATTCCAATACCAAGTCCCTCCAACGCCGTCCGCAGCCTCTACGACTTGGACTTTGAGCCCCAAGCGATCCCGCAAACAGTGCAATTGGTACAACCCAGAGAATCCAGCACCCACGATCAATGCATCAAGTGTTGCAGCATCAGCGTGAGCGTCAGTTTGTGTCGCAGCACCGGCCCGCCCCATATCACCGGCGTCAACTCGATCCAAACCCATCTGCCCGCTCCACTCGTCGATCCAAACTATGTCGAAACCGAACTCGGCCCCAACCATAGCGTTCAAAAATCAAAAAAGCCGCTGCAAAAGACAAACACCCTTCGCCTGCCCACGCCAGCAAATTGCCACCCAATTTCCAACAGAGGAGCCTTCCTTCAGGCGCATACCGGCATGCTGCGCGCTTAGCGAGACATCTTCAGGCTGTGCCGTAGCGAGTTTCGACCGCAATACCGATGCCATTCAACAACGCCAGCGGAAGCTCGCCACCAATGCAAACAATGACCGCATCGTTTTGCAGGGTAACGTGTTGCCCATCACAGTCGAGAACAACGTGATCAGGCGATATCGAGATAACGGCACTTGAGAACAATAACTGCAACCGCCGATCACGTTGTGCCAACCGCAATCGATCCTGCACAGCAGACCTCGCACGTGATAAATTACGCCCACGCACAACCAGCGTCACGCTCCGTACATTCTGTTTCAAAAGCGCGACCACAGCTTCAAGCGCACTATCACCGCCACCAGCAACCAAGACGCTGCGCCCCTGAAACCGTTGCGGGTCACCCAGATCATAGGACACCTTCGACAACGCCTCTCCCGGCACTCCCAGTCGACGCGGTGTGCCACGACGCCCTGTCGCCAGCACAACCGCGCGCGCTTCAACCGAACCCGAACTTGTTACAATTTGAAAGCCAATTTGCATTGGCACCAGCCGTTCGACGCGCACCTGATGATGGATCTTCACACCCGTTTTACGAATGACCGACTGCCACAACGTCAACAGCCGCTCCTTCCGCACGCGGCGCAAACGCACCTTCCCATAAAGCGGCAACTCCGCTGGCCGCGTCATCACCAATTTACCGCGCGGATAGCGCGCAACGGTGCCACCGAGCGTATCCTGCTCTAGAGTTAAACACGTCAACTTTAGCTCTTTCGCCGCAAGACTAGCCGCAATCCCCGCAGGTCCACCGCCCACCACGAC
>JABFRJ010000522.1 GCA_013141255.1 Hyphomicrobiaceae bacterium | reverse complement strand
CTGTTCTTGCCACGTCATCCACCTCCGCCTTGATCTCGCTCACTGGTTCCCATGCTTGCACCAAAGGGAAACAATTCGATCCCGGAAGTTGCTGTAAATTCAACTGATTCGTGCAAATGCTGCACGATTGCAGTGAGGCGGACATCAATTATTGCGGACAAGGACCCCCGTGGACCTTGGTGCGCATGATTTCAACGTTTTGCGGTAGCCTGCTTGGTACTTGCTCAAGTCGTAACTTAGGTGATAGATGGCTTTCAGATATTGGCACCCTGCGGGGTCCAACAGCATTTTGTGCGGCTGCAAAATATTTGAGAAGGTGGTGATATGCGTTTTCTGACGTCAAAATTTGGCATTGCGTTGATGGCCTTGATTGCGGGAGCAGCCGCGTTCGGTTTTTTTTATTTTCAGCTCGCCGGATCAGAGTATATTTCAGATCCAAAGTTGAAGACCAAGGCACAAATTGGCGAGTTGGACGCATGCATCAAAGTTGATGGCAATGCCGGTGCCAAATGCAAAGCAAAAGCCGAGAGCATTATGCAAGGTGTGGCAAATGCGCAATTTGGCTATACCAAGTCATCTAAATTCGATGTGTTCGTTGATGGTGATGCGTTGGTCTTTTTAAAAAAGAACTGCTCTGCGTCTGATTTGGCTGTAAATTCGTTTGTTTGGGCTGTCTACCCAAGTGATGTGTCCGTTTTGCCCGAGGCAAGACGGAGTGCCGGTTATTTTACCGGAATAGAGGATTTTGCAAAAAAGGGGTTTAGTTTGAATGGATTGTGTCTCTTGACGGCACGGTTTCCTACTGCAGACTATAAGAAGTTTGAGGCTGGCCAATATCATCAGGCGCAGGGTAAGTGGGATTGGTACGTGAACTAAAGATACGTTCTGTCGCTCGACTTAGGCTTAAGCACAATGAATCCACCTTTGGAGAGCATGGTCGTTTCTGGAGATCCTTTGCAGTATAGGTCGCGTCCAATCGTCTTACTTGTCGCCGGTGAACCTAAAACCGTTATTCGGTTTCGCTATGACTTTCTCAAAGCGCTTGTTGCTTCTGGGTACGCAGTTTATGTTACCACACCCAAAATGCTTCCGGACGATGAAGCCGCGCTGAGTGGAATCGGCGTTGTGGTGATTGAGACGCCGATCGCGCGGGCGAGCATTACCCCCATCCACGACTTGCGC
This sequence comes from Hyphomicrobiaceae bacterium, assembly GCA_013141255.1. GTDB lineage: Bacteria > Pseudomonadota > Alphaproteobacteria > Rhizobiales > Hyphomicrobiaceae > JABFRJ01. Next base: position 1,491 of record JABFRJ010000522.1, on the reverse strand, counting down.
TACACGCACCAGATGTTCGCGATCTGTCGGCAGATAAAGCCCTCCCTCGTTCTCGCATATACGATGAAGGCTGTAGTGTTTGGCACGCTTGCCGCTCGAATGGCGAGGGTGCCCGCTGTCTCTTCTCTTATACCTGGTCTCGGTTACGCTTTTTCCGACATCGATACCGGAAGGCGGCACATGATTAATTACATCGCGAAGCGTATGTATCAGTCAGCCTTTGCCCGTAGCGACGTTGTTATTTTCCAAAACAAAGACGATATCGATACCGTTGTGCAAGCACGACTCATTACCCGTGACAGATGCAGATTGGTTGATGGATCCGGCGTTAATATCGAGACTTTCCCGTGTAAACCTCTGCCGGACAATGTCATGTTCTTGGTCGCGGCTAGGTTGTTGAAGTCAAAAGGGGTTGCAGAATTCATCGGGGCAGCTCGGATTTTGAAAGCTGAGGTACCAACCGTCGATTTTGTTTTGGCAGGTCCGCAGGATCCCTCACCAGATCGCGTAGATCCTAACTTGATTGATGGGGCAGTGCGCGAGGGAGTTATTCGATACCTCGGCAATTTGAACGATATTCGCCAGACCATGGAAGAGGCCACCGTATTTGTGCTGCCGTCCTATTACCGAGAAGGCGTCCCGCGTGCTGGGCTGGAGGCATTGTCTATGGGGCGACCGATCATCGCCACCGATATGCCGGGATGTCGGTAAACAGTCGAGCATGGTGTCAACGGATTTTTGGTCCCCCCGCGCGATGTGAGGGAGCTTGCTAACGCTATGCTCCAGCTTGTCAGAGACCCGTCCATGCGTGCACGGATGGCGATTGCGTCACGACAGTTGGCTGAACGGCGCTTCGATACGACGCTTGTGAATAAGCAAATGCTTGCGCATCTTGAGCTTGCGCCAAAGCTCGCTATCACATAAAGCCGACTAATTAGGGGGCGCGGATCTATCTAAGACCTTGCTGGTGTCGATCAGGTAGAACTCGTTTTGATGTTTGGCCGGGATTTCAAGGCGGAAAAATGCTGAGTTTGTTTAAGAAAGTAAAAAATAATTTTGCCATTGTACTGCACAACATGCGGCAACCTGTGAATCAAGTGCTCATTGAGAACGAAATGCGTAGTTTGCGGGCCGAAATCAGGAGTACGATGCCGAGCAATCCTGTACTCCAAGGTGCGCGCATTTATGCGCAATGCGACGAAGATGGGATCATGTTCGAAATCCTGGTGCGTGTTGGCCGGATCGTGCCGCTGTCTGACGCCGTCGCCGAGTTTGGTGCCAGTGATGGACTAGAGAATATGACCCATTCCCTGTTGCTGAACGGATGCAGCGGCTATTGGATTGAAGGCAGTAGCGACAAAGTTGACTACATCAGTCGTCAACTTGGTGGCCTGGAATTCCCGGGGCGCCTGCGCGTCGTGCGCAAATTCGTTAGCCTGGACAACGCTGACGAGATCGCATCGGATATTGCGCGCTTTTCTGGTACAAAGG
>JABFRJ010000141.1 GCA_013141255.1 Hyphomicrobiaceae bacterium | reverse complement strand
GGCCTAGGGTGTCGGCATAGAAAGCGCGGGAGCGCGCGAGATCGGTGACGCCAAAGACGACGTAGCTTGAGCGCACGATGTTGAAGGGTGGGTTGAAGATGTGGGTTGGGACTGGCATGGGCGTTGCCTCTGGTTTGAAATTGATCGATCAGAGTGTGGGCCGCCCCTCACCCTGCCCTCTCCCCGCGGGCGGGGAGAGGGAGTTCAAGCGCCGAGTTTTGGGATGGAGTGAGTACCTTTTGCGAGGCAGATGTTTTTTGTTTCCATGTAGAAGTCGAATGAGTAATCGCCGCCATCGCGACCGATGCCGGAGGCTTTGGTGCCGCCGAACGGTGTGGGCAGATGGCGGACATTTTCGGAATTGAGCCAGATCATGCCGGCTTCGAGTTGGTCGGCGACGCGGAGGGCGCGGCCCATGTCGCTGGTCCAAACGTATCCGGTCAAACCGTATTGCACCGAGTTGGCGATTTCGACAGCGTCGGCTTCGGACTTGAAGGGAATGACGGTGAGGACGGGACCGAAGATTTCTTCCTGCGCGATGCGCATGGATGTGGTGGCTGAGGTGAAGAGTGTTGGTGTAACGTAGTAGCCGCCGCCTGGGCCGTCGTGTGATTTGCCGCCTGCAGCAATAGTCGCACCGTCCTTCTTGGCGATGTCGAAATAGCTGCAAAGTTTACCGTAGTGGCGTTCGTGGATCAGAGGGCCGACTTCGGTTGCGGGATCGAGCGGGTGGCCGACTTTGAGTTTATTGACTCGCTCAGCAAGACGGGCGGTGAACTCCGGCGCGATTTTTTCATCAATGAGTAGGCGCGAGGACGAGGTGCAGCGTTCGCCGTTGAGCGAATAGATCATGAAAACGACGGCATCGAGGGCTCGGTCGAGGTCGGCGTCGGCGAAGACGATGACGGGGTTCTTGCCGCCCAACTCGAAGTGCACGCGCTTCAAGGTGTCTGCGCCCTGTTTCATGATCGCAGAGCCGGTGGAGCTTTCGCCGACGAAGCCAATGGCCTTGATGGCGGGGTGCTCGGTTAGGGCTTTGCCTGCGTCTTCGCCGAAGCCGTGGACGGTGTTGAGGACGCCTGGAGGAAGGCCGGCCTCGTGGCAGATTTGCACGAGGAGATCGGCTGTCACGGGCGACCATTCGGCGGGCTTGTGGACGACTGTACAGCCAGCGGCGAGCGCGGGCGCGATTTTCCAGGTTGAAAGCATCAACGGCGTGTTCCATGGCGTGATGACGCCAACGGGGCCAATGGGCACGCGCGTGGTTACGTTCCAGTGATCTGATGTGGGGAGGCTTTGGCCGTTGCGGGCGTCGGGCACGCGGTCGGCGAAAAAGCGAAAATTTTCGGCAGCGCGGACGGCGGCCTTCGACATGAAGCGATAGGCTTGGCCGGTGTCCCAGCATTCGAGGACGGCGAGATCGTCGGCGCGGGCTTCGATGGCGTCGGCGATTTTGTGCAGCAGTGCGCGGCGCTTTTCCGGTGCCCATGCGGCCCAGGGTTTGAATGCGGCGGCGGCGGCTTTGGCGGCCTTGTCGATGTCGGAGGCGGTGCCGCGCGCGACTTTGGCAATGACGGATTTGTCGACTGGTGAGGTGGTGTCAAAAGTTGCTGGACTGTCGACGCGTTGGCCATTGATGGTGTGGCCGATACCGTCACGTTTGAGCGTGGTGAGAAGCTTTTCGAGCCGAACGGAATTATCGGCGATGGAAGGCGATTTGGATTTCGTCATGTTGTGGTCCGTTTCGTGGGGTGAGAAATAAGTCCCCTCACCTGAGCGTCATTCGTATTGAGCTGCGGAGAGTGGAGCATCCTCTCCCTCGAGGGAGAGGATGAACACCTGCTTTTGTTGTATGTTAAATCGATAGATTCAGTGCGCCATCAGGCAATTCGAGTACTCTTGCCAACTCTTTGATGTTCGAGCGGCTAGGTGCCGTTTGTCCTTTCTCCCACTGCGAAATTGTTGATCGCGACAAGTCGAGTTTTCGAGCCAAATCTGCTTGGCTTAGCTTTTTCATCTCGCGTGCCGCGGTTATTTGTTCGTTGATTGGGAGATTGCTCCAGGGAAAATTTGCAATTGGGCCCGTGGCGCGAGCTTCGACGAGTGTGTGCAGGTTGTTGTGTTTCAGAGTGCCGATGGGGTCGATCTCGACCAATTCGAGTGTGAGGCCGAGGGGGGATTTAGCAAAGACGTCAGCGGTTGCGGATTTAAGCGTGGCGAAGATGTGTTCGGCGGCTTTCTGTCGGACTTCTGATGTGCGGCCATGCCCAAGGCGGACTTGGACGTGGATGAAGGCGTTGTCGGGATGACTGTCGGCAATGGCGAACTGGTCGCGGCGCGCTGCGCGTGTGCGCAGTCCGCCGATGGGGAAGACGCCGGTTTCGAGCGCTGTTGCGTGAAGCTGTGACAGGAGGTTTGACATGTTCATGCGGGTATCGAGGTTGGCAGAATATTCGACGATGATGTGCGGCATGGGCGGGAAGCCTTTGTGGGGTTAGGCGCGCTGGGGTGGCGAGTCTTGTGGTGGCCGCGCTTGATCGTTCTTTTGTTCGCGGGCGCTATCGAGTGCTGTGATCAAATGATTGAGGGCGGCTTGCAGTGCGCGTAAATCTTGACGGCCGACAATGCGTTGAATGTCGCGATAGATGGTTTCACTGTGGTCGCGCATGGCGTCGAAGAGC
>JABFRJ010000549.1 GCA_013141255.1 Hyphomicrobiaceae bacterium | reverse complement strand
GGGTGGGTCAAGGTTAAGGGGGCGTGCGTGAGGTGATGGGTGACATGCAAAGTTCTGGCAAATCCTTGGCAGATTCCTGACAAAACCCCGCCTGAGGGAGCGGGGTTTTGATAGGCGGTGGCATTGCTGCGGGATTGCTGTTTGACTGCTGTGTTTAGGGCGCGAGGCCTTGTGCGGGCGCTGGGCCTTCGGTCTCGTCGCGGTCGCGGCCGGCGGTGAGGGTGGTGTGGCCATCGCGGCCGTAAACGTCGGGGCGGAACTGTACGAGGCCGCCGGGTTCGGCCCAGGCGGTGATGTAGGTGAAGTACACCGGGATTGGGCGCGTCAAATTGAGGTCGAGCGGTTGGCCGCCTTCGACGACCTGTTCGGCGCGGCCGGGTTGGTCCCAGCCCTGTTCGTAGCGGGCGATCCATTCGCCGAGTTTGAACACATCTTGGACGCGGACGCAGCCGGCGGAGAAGGCGCGGCTACGCTGTTGGAACAAGGGCTTCATGGGCGTGTCGTGCATGTAGACGCCTTCGGAATTCGGCATGTCGATGCGCAGAAGGCCAAGGGCGTTTTGGTTGCCAGGATCTTGGCGGAATTTGAGTTGTGTTGCGGACGCGGTTTTCCAATCGATGTTGGCTGCATCGACTTCGGCGCCGTTGAAATTGCCGGTCAGGACGCGGATTTTTTCGCGCTGGAGATACTCTGGGTCTTTTTGCAGTTTTGGGATCAAGTCGAGAGTGGCGACGCTGTCGGGCACGCGCCAATAGGGGAAGAAATTCATGGCTTTGATGGTGGCGCGCACGATGGGTGTGTCGCGACCGGGTTTGCCGGCGATGACACGATGGCGCTGCTGGACTTCGCCTTTTTCAACCGCTTCCAGTTGGAAGGCGGCGGCGTTGACGAGGATGTAGCGATCATCGTTGCGGAGCGCGACTAAGTCTTTGATTCGCTGCAGGTTTAAGCGCAATTGTGCAAGGCGGGCTTGGGGCGGCACGTTCAGTGCTTGTAGCGTTGATTTATCGACGCGGCCGGTGACGCGGAGGCCGTGGTTTTCCTGGAATTGGCGGACGGCCTTGTCGAGTTCATCGTCGAAGCCGAAGCTGCTGGAGCCCCAGCCTCCTTGGCTCGCCGTCTTCTTCAGTTCGCCGCTCATTTCGAGGCGACGGCGGAGGGTGGGGATGCGCTCGTCGTCGTCTTCGGGACGGATCATGCGCGTGCCGGGGATCTGTGGCCAGCCACCTGTCTGAACGAGCTTTTCGTAGCGTGCGATGACGTTCTCCAGTGCTTCGACCATTGCTTCTGAGCGATAGGGAATGGCGTTTGGGCGGAGATCGTTCAGCGCTTCTGGTTTGCGCTCGGCGCGCGGGGTGGTTGAACTTTGGGCCGCGCCGGTTTTGAAGCTGTCGGGGAGCCAGCTGGCTTGCGCGAAGGCACGGTCAGCGGCGGCGATGACTGCCAGAAAGGAGAGACCTCGCAACATCGTGCGGCGTCCGAACTCGGCCTTTGCCGGGGTCCTGGGAACCGCCGCAGGCAACTTGGTGGAGCTTGATTTTGGCGATGTCATCTCGTTGATCTGCCTTTGCCTTCCGAGTGGGTTATCCGGGTGGGTTCCGGGTCCCACTTTTTGGGTCGTGCCTAGTAACCCGTGTTCAATCTTTGACCACGGTGATTTTGAGGCCTTAGACTCAAGGTCGTTAGTGATGGCGGCATCAATGCGGCAAACAGGGGTGAAATCAATGTGCTCACGCGGTGTTTCCGGAAGATTTGATGAACCGTGTGGCCCCTGTCGGTCGGCTTTGGACGGGGATGTGTAGATTCGCCACGCTGCGAGGCCTAGCATCCTGAGCCCCGACGTCAACCCGGCGTTGGGGAAAACTCTCTTGCTCGTCCAGTTTTAGGGGACAGGTGGCGGGTTTTAGGGGACAGGAGACGGGTGGCGGTTGAAGCGGTGTGGGGTGTGCGCTCATGCTCGCCGGTATGACCGATTCGCAGACCATAGCGCCCTGGCCGCAGCCAGATGCCATCGATGACCGGATACTTCGGGGCACGGCTGGACCATTGCCGTTGCGCGGTCGGGCGGAAGGGGACCACCTGCGGGCTCAGCGTTTGCCGACTGGGCCTGTGGTAGAGCCTGAGATGAAAGCCAAAATGTTGGCTGACTGGCAGTTGGTGAAGCGGGCGCGATTTCATGCGGCGGCGCGGCTGGAACAACGGCATTGGTTGAGCCTTGTGACACTGACGAGCGTGGCGCTTTACGGCGGTTTGGTTACGGTGTTCGTGTTGATCTTCAAGGATAGCTTTTCGGGACACGCGCGGAATATTTTTGATTGGGTGGCAGCGGTTGCGAGTTGGCTGACGCTGACCTTCAGTTTGACCGAGCAGATCAAGAACCATGCGGGGAAATCACGCGAGCTGCATGACTGCGCGCGGAAGATCAATAATCTTGGCAAGAGGCTCAAGGCGTCGGTGATTGCGGCGCCGCATCAGCTTATTCCATTTGTCGAAGCCTATGATGTGATCATCTCGGAGTGCGATCCGAACCACGACGAGATTGATTTTAAAATCGCTCGACTGCAGAGCTCAACGCCGGTTGATGGTTTGTCGCGCGAAGAAATGGCGAAAAAAGCCGCAAGTTTACAGCGCTGGAGCGCGTTTCAGACCTATGCGCCGTATGTTCTGATGTCGTTAGCGCCAGCAATTGCGGGA
>JABFRJ010000433.1 GCA_013141255.1 Hyphomicrobiaceae bacterium | reverse complement strand
CGGTCACAGGACCATCTGCGACTGTGTGGGCGTGCCAGATGGCCCCAGGACGCTTCCAAAACACGCCTCGACCACGTGCGCGACACCTCGCACGACCGTTCAAAGCGATCGCAACCGCTAAGACGTATCGGCATCTTAAGTTAGATGGTGGGCGAGACAGGGATTGAACCCGCGACCGCGTATAAAGGATGTGGTTGCGGTATTCCGCGCTGTCCACCTATTGCCTCCAGACTCCGCCTCTCGCGAGCTTGGTGCTTCCCAGCGCCACAAATGAAACAATCCAAAAACAGTGCGATGCAAGGGCAAAAACTCACCAAAAGGCATGTCGACAGTGTCGAAGCAATGAATTTCAATTTTAGCATCTGGGATACGGAAATTCGCCGTTTTAGTTTGCGGGTCCGTCGCTGTGGTTCAAAGACCTTCATTGCGCAAAAATCGGGCAGGTCAGGGCCGCACTGGCATCACGCGACAATTCACGCTTTGGCGACTTGGGATGGTCACCGTCGACGAAGAACGGCGAGACGCCAAGAAGATTTTAGATAACGTAGCACGCGCGCAAGATCCCTCTTGATCGTGCAATGCCAAGCGCAAAGCAATGACAGCCGCACGCTGCCACCATGTCCCCCCTGCACAAATACATCGATGCCGCCAAGCGAAATACTCAAGCCTTCGAATCGGTCCTATTCCATCGGTCACCATCAAATTTTGGAGCGACCGAGCACTAATTTGTACCTGACGCCAAAAGCAGAGGAGACCTGGGTGCACGAATTATCTGTAATTTTCATTGCAGCGCGTGACTGCAGTCCTCGCAAAAGCCCAATTAAAATTAGACGTGCAATATCAAAAGAATGAGTCAGTTTAGCCCCGGCATTCCTAGAGGCGAGGCAACAAAACAACATCAAAAAAATGCTTTTAAAGCAATGGGCCGATGTTGAACATTCCATCACATTTTGGAACTGTGTTAGTTTTTAAAACGTAACCCAATGTTTCCAAAACAACACCAAACAACGTGCAGATGAAAAAAACGATCGAAGTTACTTACTCATTTCGTGAAGTCGTTGTTATACAAACACTGAGTTTACAACTGTGACTTGTCATATCTGCCGTTAAGACTTTACCGCCCTCAACGTCGCTACTCAGTTCACGCCGGACGAAATTTTACGCCACCACGTCGAACAGTTTTCAGACATATTTATACTTAATCGGTCGCTCTCAAGCGCGGTCAACACCGTGATGACGATGCGGCACATCAGGTCATCCCAGGCAGAGATCACGCTTCCAGATTCAGAGCCAAACTCTGTGTCTCGGGTCTCATGCATTCGAGGGCGTCATGATAGGATTTTCTACAACCGGCACCGAGCGGCCGAGTTCTCAATTGGATGACGTTTTGCGTCGTCAGTTTCTTGATCGCCTTGCCGACGTTCAAGTCGCGTGTTGGGGCGCGGAGGGCAATGCCCTCGAAGTCAATGGGTATGCCTCAGACGCGACCGGCCCTTCAGACATATTTGACCCAATCCTTTCAGCGACACCGGAATCGGTCCTCCTTGGCCTAGCCAATCAACTCAACGGTATTGCAGAGGCACCACTCAGTACAGCGACTGCGATGCCAATACTGTCAGACGATCACTTCGCAACATGGGACAAACTCGATAAAAACCGAGAACTTTTAGGTGTCGCGAAATCGATGACGTTGACAAGCCAACACAGGGCTCGTCGCGCGATGATGTCGGCGGGACTTGTAGGATGCGGAGTCGCCGTTTCGGTAGCTGCTATTGTTTGGCTTGTATGGTCATCGTTGGAGGGGCAGGCGGCAACATCAAAACCCGCCGAGCCCAACAAGCATATTAAAAAATCAAACAACGCGTTAGTTGAAACGCCGATTCAAATTCAACCCACGAGGTCGTCAATCCAACCGATTCGAGACGAAAAACCAGTCGGAACCACCATCGTGAGCTCACTAACCGCGTCAGCACTAGCGGGCCGCTTTGCCCAACCAAAGACTGCGCCTTCAGACATCAGTCTTCAACACAATCGCCAATACCTGTCGTTGCTGACGCACATTGAAGTGAACGAACAAGGCGAAGCGCCTCTAAATCTCAAACTTCACGACCCCATGCGCAATTTAGTTGACGCCTATGTCGTGCTTGGAAATGTACCAAGTGGCATTGTGCCGACTGTGGGTGGCCCGGCACGTGACGGCCAATGGAGGATACTAATTACCCAATTGTCTGAGCTCAATTTAGTTCTCGGAACCGCACCACCAAACACCTTTGATCTCAGCGTTGCCATTCATGCAGAAGCGGGGCAGGTATTATCTGAGATAGGTATGACGGTGGTTTTAAAGTATCCTCAACGCCCACCGACCGAAAAAACTGACCGGTCGACCGAGGTCACAAGCGTACTTCGCCCCAAAATCTCGGCTGAACCACCTTCGCCGAAACCAGTCAAAACCGAAAACAAGAGCAATACAAACGCTCTCCCCGAACGCAAAGCATCCGCGACCAAAACCGCGCCATCCAAAACGGACACGTCCGACGAAGATGCACCAAGACCAAAAATGCCGATGAGACCGAAGACCAGGCAAATTGAGGCTCTTGATACGACGAAGCAGATGGGTGTGGGCGTAGAAGTGTCCCGTTCGCCACCTAAACGAGTTGCGCCAACCTCAAATAACACGGCGAGCGGCGAGACCTGGTGGAAAAAACCACTGCCCGATTGGTCGCGCGGTACGGGTACTTCGTACTAAAAACCCCACCCCACATTTCAATATTTGGATTGAAGTTAAACCTATCGTTGCTCGAGCCATCGCTCCAATTTTGTCAAGCGAACGTAGCTCGAATTTGCGATCATTCAATGGTGAGCGTTATGACTGATTTTGATAAGATGTTCAGGCATCCGTCGAAAGCAATGAAAAACTGTCACGTCGTTGCTTTGCAGACGGCAACCGAACCAAGCAGCAGCATCGAGCCACGCATCGTAGGCGGGAAGCGCGTAACGAACCCAATTGAACAAATCGCGCACCAGCCAACGCCATTGTCTAGACCTCGAACGGCATTGGACCCGACGACATTCCATTGGATGCCATTGGAATCCGCAGCCCAACCCAATAGCGCGCAAAAAAGTACCGTACGCCGTGTCGGGCCGATAGCGCGGAAGACTGGTGCACTGAGCGTTATACTCTTTTCGCTCCATACGGTGACAGCACATCTTGAGGTCAAAGATATTCTAGGTGCTTTAAATTTCGATACCATCACCATGGTTTCGAACAATTTCAAAATTCCGCTCGACTTAGCAACAAGCGAGAATTTCCATACAACAGCAGGCCCACCTCTGAAAGTGGCGTTGGCGAAGCCGAAAAGTGACAGAAATTTAGAGCCGACTTCAGAACTAGCAAAAATGGAAGCAACTCCAACTGTCACCAAGCAACCGCATCATGTTTCCAATTCAGACGTTGAGCAAGCCATCGCCGAGCCTGCTCCCAATCTCAAGTTCGCGCGCTACTACCGACAGCCTGAGAACGCAAAACCTGACGATACGCCCCCTTCATCCTTCCCGACCAAAGCCGACGTTCCACCCGCACCGACCGTAGAGTCCGTTACTCCTCTAATTAGACCCATTCAACTGCAGAACGCTCCGGAACCTATCGAGCGCAACGAGTTGGAAACTCAAAAATCCCGAAGTAACCGGCAGAAAAACCTGGAACGCGCGAGTGACGTTGATGTACCGAACGAGCCGATGCTTATCTTGAAGCATGACAAAATCAAGCCGCGCAAATCCAACACCACCAACCCAACCAAACGTCAATTGTTAGGGACGGCATCGAATGACAGCGGCAATGTAGATGCTGCCATTGGGCAAACATCAGAAGCGGAAAAAGATCGTAGATTGCTGCGCATGAATGGGAACGCTCAAACAAATAGATCCGCCCGCGAACGCATTGACCAGTACCCTGCTATCGAAAAAAATACGCCCGCAAGCATTCCAAAGGGACGGCTCCAAAGACTAAGACCGCAAGCTCAAGCAAGGATTGAGCTTGTAGAAAGGGATTGGCGTAGCCACCGCTCACCCCTCGGATCTCCCAACTCAGACCAGCGGCACGATCAAAGCGATGCTCCCACGCACCTGTCGATCTTGGGCCTGCGCATTCCAATGCTTAAGCCTGCTTGGGCCGACGACGTCTTCAACAAAGGTAACCACTAAAACTGCCCTTACGGGCGAAAAACGAACGCGATGCCACCGCGATACTCGGATTACACGCAACCCGCTAACACCGCTATCGAAACCAGAGAAACGTAGAAAAATGCAGAAACATTCATTGATTGAAAATCCTTATCGTCCTGGTGCTGGTCATGCACCGCCATACTTGGCAGGTCGACGGTCCGAGCAAGATCAATTTCTGCGTCTCCTCCACCAACCGATCATCACGCAAAATATTCTTCTCACAGGATTACGCGGTTTCGGAAAAACCGTGTTGTTGGATCAGATGAAGGCAACGGCAGAGGCCAACAATTGGTTGTGGGTGGGCAATGATTTGTCCGAGTCATCAGCCCTCACAGAAGAGCGCCTAGCCTTACGCATCTTGACGGATCTAGCGCAAGCAATTGCCACGCGGATGGAAGCGAACTGGGGCCCAACACAAGTTGCGCATGATCGATTACAACAGCGCATAGAACAAATCACACGAGACGATGGAAGTGCGTTCACCTTCGATGCCTTGAAGGCCCACTATGAACAAGCAGCTGGACTACCCAGCGATAGGCTTCGTTCGGTCTTAATGCATGTCACCCGATTGGCACACAAAGTGCGCATTAGCGGTTTGATACTAGGTTACGATGAAGCTCAATGCCTCTGCGATCACGCTGAGCGAAACGAATATCCGATGTCCATGCTTATTGAAACCGTATCCGCGCTTCAAAAAAAAGACGGTCTAACTCCATGTCTCTTAGTACTGTGTGGACTGCCGCAGGTATTCGATGCCCTTATTGAAACCCGAACCTATACCGAGCGCATGTTTCAAGTCATGACGCTAGATCGCTTGAGTAAGGACGAGACGCGAGCAGCATTGACGACGCCAATTCAAAAATTTTCAGCGCGACTGCATACACCACCAGAACTGATCGAAAAGGTGGTCAATCTGAGTGGTGGCTACCCCTACTTGATTCAATTCTTCGGACGCGAATTAGTCGAGCAGTTACTGGAGAGTGGAGGTACACTTTCGGCGGACAAGTTTCCATCAGCGGGCGCAGTTGAGCGTCTCGACGCTGGTCTTTTTTCAGCGCGTTGGAATCGAACCACCGACAAACAGCGCGAATTGCTCGGATTAATTGCATCAAGACCATTGCAATCGTCCAACGATTTTTCAGCACGTGAGCTTGAGCAGCTGCGAGGAAACGACGCGGACGCAACCGCACTTAATTTCAATCAGATGCTACTTGGATTGTGCGAGCGCGGATTGCTGTATCGTACAAGGCACGGACGATACGCTTTCACAGTGCCCATGTCTGAGGCCATGATATTGCGGCGTCTACGGCGCGAGGAAGATATATCTGCAAGTTGGGAGGTAAGGGCCCCCTCCCCTCCACAACACCACCATGTGCCAACGAATAAAACATCTACAGCTCGTCAGAAACGCGGATGGTTCAGATGAGTAAATCTCTCGTCGCCACAATGCTAACCGTCACCTAATCCGCACATCGACGACAAACAAACACCGTCCAACAAAAATAAATTATCAATGATATAAGAAAAATGAGTAAAAAATAAAAAACCAATATTACGACATAATCCAATGATTGAACACTGAAGTCAGCAAATATCGATGACATGTAATTTGCACCCAGCACTCATGCGAGCGACGCACAGGCGTGCAGAGCAGTGTCAATCAGAAACCCAGCGTTACCCCAACGCTGAGTTGGTAGGGATCCGGAGCCCTCCACAGATCTCCCATGGTCTGGGCCGGATCCCTACCAAATTTCTTAATCGGCGCCTGTACCATCGGGTGAAACACAACCAATGGCGGACGCAGTGCTAGGTCACGCCCAAATTCACTTAACAGGCATCTATGCCGATATACAGCAAGACCCATCGCCTCGCGCAACCAATTACATCGTAGGGCCCATCGCAAGCCCGTTGGGTGCACAAGCCGTTGGCGGCGGTCGTTCAATTGTCAGCGCAACGTCAAGTCCTTTGACGGCTACATTTTCGGACAACCGATTTAACGCTTATGTCGCTTTGATTGATCTTCGATTTGGACAACCGATCTGGGTTTCTGGATTTGAGTTGAATTGTTTTGGTCACTTTGATTTGCAGCACCTCGATTGCGACTTGAAAAGCGCTCGATCAGCACACTACCGACTCGGCTCCAAAACCCAGGTTTCGATAACCCCAACGCCTTTTGAAGCTCCCGCACTTGGTCAGCATGCGGTCGCCAATCGACACCGTGATTGCAAAGCGAATGAGAGGTTCGCGCAATAACCGCCTTCGTTCCATGAGCTTTGCAGTCGTGGTATGCTTGATGGCTGATACCACCACTGTATTGCTCAAAATATAAACACGTCCCGCACGCGTTGGGCAGTTCACTCAAACGGGATTGTGGGTTGGGGATTCGCCCAATTTCGTTCGCCATGGCTTCGCTTTCCTGGGCTGCGACGAGACGGCTACCCTTTGCAACAAAGCGGTCGAGCGATTTTGAAAAATCGTGGCTCGGAAGACCATCAACCGATGGCAACGCCTCATATGGCGAGCGTTTCCCCAACGCGAAATCGGCCGCCTGTGCGCATATTGCTATCCCTGCGTCGGCATCCTTCGCAATCCATTGCCCAACATAGAGACGTGCCCAGCGTGCGGATTTTTCAGGTACTTCTAAATCGTATCGCTTAAAGGCACGGTGCGCGTAGGTCTCGGCTTCATGCTCTTTGACATGACCGGGCTTAGCTAGACTTGCGGGCGTACTGTGAAGGACGATATGTCCGCACTCATGGGCCAATACATAGAGTTGGCGGCGGGTAATACCTTCGGGCGCAAGAATTTTACCGGTTCCGGTCCACGCAAGCCCACCAATGACCTTGTGCCGATAATGCTTTTTAATTCCCGCCTCGCGCTTTATGGCGTCTGCAATGGCCGCATAACGCTCTCGTGCGGCCTCGCGTGCCGCTTTTAATTCTGCGCCGGTCGCCTTGGCTTTTCCAAGTGAACCATTTCTATAATCTGCAACAGCATTCCCTACTGTAGACGCGGGCATTCGCGACCTTTGCTTGTCATCTGCCTGTGCCAAGAGCCCCTCCCCCTCACAAATCGCACATTATAGTTCGGGGCCGATCGTGGCATTGCAGTGGCAGAGCCAACAACCACATTACGCCCCCGCCATCTCCCCCAACAACCGCTCTGCCTGCTCAATCACGATTTTGACTGCGCCGTCCTGTAAGTCGGGCGGATACCCGTGCTTCCGCAAAATGCGCTTCACCAATGTTCGCATCCGAGCACGGGCATTTTGCAAATTGTGCCAATCAACGGTGACGTTGGTTTTGAGAGCGGTCAGAAGTTCGGTTGCAATAATGCGGAGTTTGTCATCGCCCATGACCTGAATTGCACTCTCATTCTCGGCGAGGGCGTCGTAAAACGCGACTTCCTCCGTCGTGAGACCATGCTCTTCGCCGCGTTGTGCTGCTGCGCGAATGTCCTTCGCCAGACCTATCAACTCTTGGATGACCTCAACGGTCGACAGTGCGTTCGCGTGGTATCGTGCGACGGCATTCTCCAACCGTTCAGAGAACTTACGCGTCTCGACGACGTTTGATCGAGAGCGGCTTTTCAGTTCGCCATTGAGCAATTTCCTGAGCGCATCGAGGGCGAGATTTTTGCGCTCCATTCCTTGCACTTCGGCCAAGAACTCTTCGGACAAGACAGAGAGGTTTGGCTTGGTCATCCCGGCGGCGGCGAGAATGTCGACAATTTCCGTGCTGGCAATCGCCTGATTTATGAGCTGACCGACCGCAAACGTCTTCTGCGCATCTGAGAGCTTGCCGGTGCCAGATGTCTTGACGAGCGCCGCACGGATGGCTTGGAAGAACCCGACTTCGTCACGGATCTCCCGCGCCAGATCGCTTGCGGAGGCGAGGGCATAGGCTTTACTCAAATTGAGCACGGCGTCTTGATAAGCACGCAAAGCGGTCTTTTTGGCTTCTTCGCTTGTGGCTTTGTCGGCTTCCCGCTTTTGCCATGCCAAGACCCAGTCATAAGCGTCAATCAATGCGGCCAGCCGCTCTCTTGCAGCACCCAAGACGCCCTTGCTGTAGTCGTGACCATGAAAGATTGCGCGAACGATCTCGTATTTCTCTTGCAAGGCAGCGACGGCCGCTTCCTCGTCAATGCCGGTCTGGCTGCGGTCGGTTTCTGTGTAGTCACCCAGCGCTGCTTTCAGGCGTTCGCCGATGCCGATGTAATCGACAACCAATCCGCCGGACTTGTCGCGGAAAACGCGATTGACACGGGCGATGGCTTGCATGAGCCCATGCCCGCGCATGGGCTTGTCCACATACATTGTGTGCATGCATGGGGCGTCAAAGCCGGTCAGCCACATATCCCGAACGAGAACGAGTTTGAGCGGATCATCAGGATTGCGAGCGCGTTTGGCCAAAACGTCGCGTTCTGATTTGCTCAAAAGATGCCGTTGGAAGTCTTGGCCGTCGGCCGCACTGCCAGTCATGACAATTTTGATCGCGCCCTGGTCGAGGTCGTCCGAATGCCAGTCAGGCCGTAGAGCGATAATATGCTTGTAGAGGTCGACGCAGATTTGACGGCTCATGCATACAGCCATGGCCTTGCCGCCAGCCATGCCCTCAATGCGGGCCTCCAAATGAGTGACGAGATCGTTGGCGATCAGAGCGAGCCGCTTGTCGGCACCAACAAGCCGCTCAACCGTCGACCATTTGGCCTTTTGTTGTTCTTTCAGCGAGAGTTCGTCGTCTTCGACCAGATCCTCGATGGCAGCGTCGATCTTCGGCTTCTGCGCATCGTCGAGTTCGATCCGCGCCAACCGGCTCTCATAGTAGATGGGCACGGTGGCATTGTCTTCAACCGCACGGCTAATGTCGTAGATGTCGATATAGTCGCCGAAGATCGCGGGCGTGTTAACGTCGCTCGATTCAATGGGCGTGCCGGTGAAGCCGATAAACGAGGCGTTGGGCAAGGCTTCGCGCATGTAGTGGGCGAAGCCGTACTTGCGCGCGCCGGATTGCCGGTCGAGACGCGCATCAAAGCCGTATTGGCTGCGGTGGGCTTCGTCGGCGATCACAATGACATTGCGACGGTCGGTCAGCACGGCCATTTTCTCTTGCCCCTCTTCCGGCAAGAATTTTTGAATGGTCGTGAAAATGACGCCGCCCGACATGCGGTTCAAGCGTTTGCGGAGATCATCCCGATCGCTGGCTTGTTCGGGTGTTTGGCGCAACAGGTCTTTGCAGAGTGCGAAGGTGCCGAGCAGTTGATCGTCGAGATCGTTGCGGTCCGTGAGGATGACGAGCGTTGGGTTGGCAAGCGCGGGATGCCGGACCGCAAGCCCTGCGAAAAAGGCCATCAAAAAACTCTTGCCCGAGCCCTGCGTGTGCCAGATGACGCCGATCTTGCGGTCGCCGTCGGGGCGCGTGGCATTGATCGCTTGTTGCAGCGCTTTGCGGCCACCGTGCAATTGGTGATACCCGGCAATGATCTTGAACGGCCCCTTGCCCTCATCACCAAAGACGGTGAAGTCGCGAATGATGTCTAAGAGCACGGCGGGAGTGAACACGCCGCGCATGAGCGTATCGAATTCACGCGGGCCATGAGGCGTGAAATCATCGGCGGCGCCGGTCACGGTGCGCCACGGCATGAAGCGCTCGCGGTCGGCGGTCAGCGATCCCACGCGCGCCATGAGACCATCTGAAATGGCGAGCACGGCGTTGGTGCGAAACAGAGACGGAATTTCGGCCTTGTAGGTCTGCAACTGATTATAGGCGCCGTCGATTGTCGCGGCTTCATTGCCAGCGTTCTTGAGTTCGATGACGCCGACCGGCAGGCCGTTGATGAAGACGACCACATCGGGGCGACGATCGCAGCGATTTTCGATGACGGTGAACTGATTGACGGCGAGCCAATCGTTGTTGCTGACAGTGTCAAAGTCAATCAGTCGGACCTTGCCGCCCCGCAAGACGCCATCCTCGCCGGGAATGTCGACATCGACACCTTCGGCGAGCATTTTGTGAATGCGACGATTTTCTTCGACAATTGAGGGAAATAGCGCAGCGTGAACCTGCTTGATGGCTTCGGCGCGGACAGCGTCAGGGATCGACGGATTGAGCCGCGCCACGGCATCGGCGAAGCGTTGACGCAAGACCACGTCGCCGTAGCTCTGGCGTTCGGATGCCTCCGCGTCCGGCGCAATTTCTGCACCGTTTAAGACCGCATACCCAAGCGAGGCGAGGATTTGGAGATTAACGTCCTCGACAATCTCCTCGGCAAATCCGCCGCCATAGTTGGGTGTGGATTGGCGCAGATCGGTCATGCAGACACCCCGGATTTCACTAGGCGGCGGAAATGCTCTAGAAGTTCGTTAGCGGTGTCGCGTGCATCTTCATTGGTCCATCCATTGGACCGCAATAGGCGTGTGAAGCGGGTACGGATTTGAGCTTCGCTGCTGGGCCGACGCTGCCAATCTATGGCTGCGGTCTCGCTGTACGTTTCCAGAATGGCGTGCGCCAACTCGTTTGCCCTGGACGGCGATTGCTCGACCTCCGCACGACTTTTCATAAGTACATGAGCGATAGCGACATTCTGGTCATTGTCCGTGAGTGGCTCTGCTGGACGCGGGGACTCGGCATTTGATGTTGGCAACTCGCCCGATAGCGCAGCAGGAATTGCCGGTGCAATCACGGTGTTGGCAGGCGGCAAAGGCTCGATATGCGAGCCAAACCATTCATTGCAGTAGAGCGACGCGCCTATGGCATCTGGAAACAATGTCCCGTGATGAATGTTCATCATTTTGAGCGAGCGCATACAGTTCGTTCGCTCTCCGTCATGCTGCGGGATGTGAATTTTACAGATGTATTCCGCAACTTTTTGCGGATTATCCATGTCAATTTTCGTCTCGGCAATGAGGTCCAAAATTCGAGTGACTAGTGTCTCCTCGCCAATTGGCGAGATCGTGAACAATCCAGCCTGATTTATCAATCGCGTGTGACTGTCACGGCGTGGCTGGACAATGATATTCTCGTCGAGGGCTTCAATGGCTGTCATGTTGAGAATGAAGATGGGACGACTGCCGTTAGGCTCTTCATGGGCTGGATCGGCTTCGGCAAAAGCAAAGAACAGAGCAACGAAGGGGGATTTCGTCCAGTCGAGCAATGGCGTGGCAAGACCATGATGCTGGCCGTAGGCCCAGAGTTCTTGCTGTTGCTGTTCGTCGTCGGACAGAAAAAGGTTCGCCCCCCGCCCACGTAGTGCAAGGCGGAACTCGTCCAATTGATATTCGGCCTGTTTTACCTGAATGACGCCGCTTGGCGTGTAACGGCCTAATGTTGGGGTCAGAGGCCATTCGTGGCGGCGGTGGCCTCGAAAAATTAGGTCGATGCCGGCGCGATTGAAGAAGTCGTCAAAGAGAGCTTCTTGAAACCCGCGCCAATTTGGAACGCGGCAGGCCGGGATAAGCCCATCGATTTTTTCGTCGACGATGTCAAACTTTGGAAATTCGGGGAGAGATAAATAATGCGCGGGCTTGCTTTCGTTCATGACGCCGCCCAAAACATCATCTGGTTATCAATGGCGAAGTCAACACCTAGCGCCCCCACGCAAGCGCGAAAGGGAAGCCAATCGGCCTCGATGATTTCTTCGACGAATCCGCCGCTGTAGTCGAGGATGAGTTGGCGCAGATCGGTCATGGCGTCACCTGTATCAAAGTGCTTATCGACAATTGGGCACCGCGCGGCGACCGGACCCGATAGCCAACAGCTAAAATAACCTTGAGATTATAGAGACTTGTCTTGTAGTTTTTGCCATCAGCGGCAGTTGTCAAGGATTGCTTGACAACTGCCCCTTCGGACAACTCGTTATCGGCAAAGATGGTCTTGAGGTGCAAGCTGACGTTTTGCTTGGTTGTATCGAACAGCGCGGCGATTTCGGCTTGCGTCATCCAGACGGAGCCTTGCTCGACGCGAAGCTGGAACTGGTCGCGCCCGTCTTCGGTGCGATAGAGCACGAGTTCGCCGAGGCCGCGTGCGCCCGAGTCTCCCGTGCTGTCGTCGTCATCGTCCTCGGGCGTTGCGCTCATACCGCCTCCCCAACAAGCTTCTCGGCGTCACGGATACGGATTTCGCCGGACATGAGTTTGGGGAGCAGCAGATCGCGGAGAGCGGCCAATGCCGACATCTCGCCTAAATTAGAAAGACCCATGGCGAGCAACGGGTCAACAAGACCGGCGTATGCCGAAATGACATTCTCAGGTGCCTTGTTGAGTGGGTAGGTCATGAGGTTGCGAGTACTAACATTCGCTTGCGCAGAGCCATGGCTCTGCCCCTCAGCAAATTCCTTAAATGCCCTATCTCTAACGCAGGCATAAACGAGCGCGTAACAATTGCGATTTGGTATGAAACGAGCGACGCGTTGGTTCAAAAGCGGAGGGTTATCGGTCGGTGGAACCCTGCCCGTTTCCCCTACATAACCTGTCAAGCCAACCAAAATATCACCCGCACTAAGTCTATAGTCCTGGCGCTCGCAAGCGAGTTCCGAGGACACAAAGCTCACTTGATCTAGATCGACCACCGCAGGCTTTACGGAGCCAATTTTTACGACGGGCACACCCTCCGCTTGCCATTCTGTACTTTTGAAAGCATACCCGTTTTGAAGATCGCTGAAATCGCTCAAAAGACCCATCTCCCAACCCTCCGGCAGGCCTTTGTCGTTGAGGCGGGCGGGGAAGAGGGACCAGAGGTCGGGGGTGAGGTAGGGTTTGGCACCTGAGAGCTTGGCGCGCGTGGGGCCGAAGTCGACGAACCAATCCTTGAAGATCACCCGCGCCATCGCCTCCAACGTCTCATTCATCCGCCGGTTCAACTCAATCTTGTCATCCAGCGCACCGAGGATCGCAAGAATGCGATCTTGTTCATTCAACGATGGTAAACCAAACTTGATTTGGCGGGCGGCTCCAACATTAAAATGTTGCTGCACAGCGCCGACTGTGTGGCTGTCTATATGGTGAAGAGCAACGAAATTGACCACGTAGCTGATATAGGCGGCGCGAATTGACGGTCCGGCTCGCACAATTACTACATCCGAACAATTTGCCTCTTCCAACCATTCCGGAACGACGGCACATGCACCCGGCTTGCCAGTACGAACGATGACAATATCGCCTGGCTTGAGGCTGGATTTGCGTAGGCGGAGGTGGAATTCGCGATCGATATACTTTAAGTCATTCGTATTAATCCGATACGGCTCAACATTAAGTGAGCGC
>JABFRJ010000328.1 GCA_013141255.1 Hyphomicrobiaceae bacterium | reverse complement strand
CGCAATCGTCGCGCATACGATCATGCCGTCGTCTTTGAGAAATTGCATTTGCGTCGCCCGACGCTGCTCCGCCGGCAGTCCGGCATGATACGCCAACGCCCGCCGACCCTTAGCCGCCAACCACGCCGCCGTTTCCTCAACCGCCTTGCGCGACAAGCAGTAAACAATGCCCGCATCGTCGTTGTGCTCAGCCACAATGAATTGCCATAGCTTATCGCGCGCACTGATCGAGCCCTGCTCGGCGATGGTGTAGCGAATGTTGGGCCGATCAAACGAGGCCACAAAGCGCTCGGCATCCTCAAGCGCCAATTCCTGCACAATCTCCTCACGCGTGCGCGGATCGGCCGTTGCCGTCAGAGCAACGCGCGGCACATTGGGAAACCGCCCATGCAACACGCGCAGCTGCCGATACTCGGGTCGGAAGTCATGCCCCCATTGCGACACGCAATGCGCTTCATCAATGGCAAAAATCGAAATCTGCGAGCGCTCAATCAGTTCGAGCGTGCGATCCTGCAACAACCGCTCAGGCGCCACGTAAAGCAAATCGAGATCACCGTTGACCAGCGCCCGCTCGACCTCTCGCACTTCATTGAAGTTTAGCGTTGAATTGAGAAACGCAGCCCTCACACCCGCTTCCTTGAGCGCGTCCACCTGATCCTGCATCAGCGCAATTAGCGGCGACACCACAATGCCGGTGCCCGGGCGTACCAACGCCGGGATTTGATAGCAGAGCGACTTGCCACCGCCCGTTGGCATCAGCACCAACGCGTCGCGCCCCGCGACCAGCGCCGCCACGATGTCATGCTGCCGAGACCGGAACGCTTTGTATCCGAAGGTTTTTTCAAGAATGCGCTGCGCCGCCACCATGTCAGGTGGCTCTTGTCCCATTAAGTCGAGTGTCTCGGCGGCCAGCGCCAGTTGCCGCGCCATTGGGCGTCCCATCTGTTGAGAGTCGAACCGCGATCTAGCCCGATTCGGAACTAATGTGCTGTTGCAAGACGAGCGCCCCACAGGTGAAATGGACCCAGTGAGAAGTGGTATGTCACGATCGCCCATCTAAACTACGGAAATCACTGTTTTCGTTCAGTTTCCGTTCAGGCACTGAGCGCTATAAAAACCTCAATGCTGCCCGATAACGAAGGCAATACCAGTGAGTTAGCTCCTGAAGCGCCCTACGCGACAGCAGATGAGATTATCCTGCGAACGGCAATGGTTTCCACCGTTCAGGCATACTCGGAGCACTGACGTCCCCCAGTCGAGGTGCTCTCGGGTCGCATGCGCCGCTCCGGTCCCCATCGGAGCGGCGCTGCCATTTTCCCCGCGCCACATCTCCGCCATACCGCAGCATCCTAGTGCGGCCCAAGCAAAAGTCCGGCGTGGAATAGCTGATTTGCCGCTGCCCAGCTCTTGTCAGCACCGTTATAAGCAGGTGAGTTACATCGACGACGGACGAATAGTCGGTGGCCCTTTACGGCCCCTAAGGAGATCCAATGCGCAAACTCTTAGCTCTAATGATCTTGGCCGTCGTCGGATTCTATGTCGTCTGGCCAGCCTGGTCCGGCTACCGCATCGCAGCCGCCCTCCAATCTAAGGACGAAACTGTCCTCGCCAGCAAAATTGACTTCCCCGCCGTGCGCGAAAGTCTTCGTCCTGTCGTCGCGCATGAAGTTGAAAAGCGCTTGAGCCAACAAGGCGGCGCGGTCGGCGGCGCTCTGGCAGGCGACCTCAAAAAGCAGCTGCTACCACGCATGGTCGACGGCGTGCTGCAAACACTCGTCACGCCAGCCAATGTCATTCGCATTGCCAATGAAAGCGGCGGCGCCGCTAAGGCCGTCGAGCAGATATTAGCGGAACATCTCTCCAAGGCATCGGGCGGTCTCGGCGCCATTGCGGGCGCGTTGGGCAATCAAGGTGCAGGCAACAGTGGTGGTGGCAATCTCGGCGGTGTGATCGGCAACGTACTCGGCAGCTCAGGTGGCCTCAATATTCCCGGCCTTCCCGGTGGCCTCGGTGGCGCACAGACCCCAGCTTCAGTTCCAACTCAAGCGCCAGCATCAAAAACGGGCGATGCAGCATCAAAACCATCATTCGGCTTGGGTAACATCAAGAGCTTCGGCTTCGATGGCCCCCTCGGAATGCAGATCGCAGTGGCCAAGGACGCGGCCTCCCCGAAACCAGACGTCACCGCTGGCATCGCCTTCTCAGGAGCTGACTGGAAGCTTGTGAAACTGATCCCGAATCTCTGAGCCGGTTCACGGTCGCCCGCACAGTTTACAGCCGGACACCGCCAACTCGGTCGGCATCTTTGATGGCAAAAATCTTGCGAAAGAACTCCGCCCACAGCGGTGGGATTGCAAGCTTATGCTTCATCACGATGCCGACGATGAGCAAACCCGGCCAAGCCAGATACGACAAGATCTCCAGGTTCTCGCCAAACGAGTTGAACAACAAAACCAGGACGATACCGAGCCCTGCCCGCGCGTGGCGATCACGTTGCGCCTTCGCGAGCATCTCAAAGAACGTCCACGCCAGCGGCAGCGCCAGCGACAAAAACCCGACCGCACCCTTCACAAACAAGAGGCCATGCCACGTGTGATGCGATCCAATGGGCATAAACTCCACCAGATGCGACCCGCGCTCGATGGCTCCATGCCCAAAGATCGGTGCTTCCGTTTCCCATCGATGATACGCCATCCGCGCCAACGCCGCGCGCACCCGGCTTGAGTCAGCCCGCGCGCCGATAAACGCTTGCACCAGATCGTCAATCAGGTCTTTGACCTGGCTCAGGTACAGCAGCGCACTCGTCGTCATGATCGCCAGCGCCGCCGCAGGCCATGGCGTAAAGATGTTCGACAGGATCGGAATGCCCGTCATAATGATCGGCACCGCGATCAACGATAGCCGCGACTGCGATAGCGCACACACCGTAATTGCAGAGACGACGCCAATAGTCCTCCAGCGCAGGTCCTTGTCACCCATCGCGCAAACAAGCGCGATATGCGCCGCAAACGCTGCCGCTGGCGACCACGGCGCAAAGTATCGCAACCTGAAACCAAGCGATGACGCATCCCACAAATGCGATCCGACTTCAAAAAACATCGGACCCGGACCACCGAGATACGTCAGCGGCGATACATACCAAATGCCAGGCGTTCCCAGCACGCCACAGATAAAGAACACCGGCGTCAAACACAGCGTTTGCAGGGCCAGAATGTTCGAGGCGCGATACACCACCTCCGGCTTGATGTGCAGTTCCGCGCCCGCAAAAATGAACACTGCGATTAGACCCCAACCCTTGGCCCAGCCGAACAAGGATTTAAGCGCTGTACCGAGACCAAGTTCGAAATTGAGATGGCCCGCAATAAGCGCGACGGCCATCCCAAACATCCCGACGCCCCACGCGTGCACGCCCCACGGTAAATGCTTCGGTGGGTGCCCAAGATCATCAAAAACGCCAATGCGGCGACCGACGGCAAGCAGCGCCAAGCACCATCCGAGGATCGGATAGACGTGATAAAGACCACCAATCAACCACAAGCCCCAAGTGCCGACTAAGGCCCAATGAACTATGCGTTCTTCTGGCGTCTGGAGCGATGGACGAACTGTAACCATGCGAGGAACCACGCGAGGCAAGCAAACACCGATCCGCTCAGGCCACCAAGACCAGCGTAGAGCATGCGGGGTTGCGAGAGATATTCAGTTTTATCTGGCTGAGCAACAACCTGAACGATTGGGTAGCTACCGTAAATGTCAGACCGTGAAGCATTGATGCGGGCCAACGCCGAACTCAGTACAGCATCAGCAACGATCTGGTCCTTCTTTAGTTCTTCAAGCCGCACAGAGGCATCTGTCAGGCGCGAGACATCCGCTTCAAGGCGTCGCTGCTCTGCGCGCTGTATCGCAATTTCGTGGCGCTTTCCCTGGGCGAGCGCTTCGGCTTTGACCAATGATTGCATCAGTTCCGCGCGGTGCGTCGCATTCATCGCCAGCATAACAGCCGACACATCATCACCGCGTTCAATGCCAAGCACGGCGAGTTGGGCATCCAATTGACCACGCGCTGCCGCCATGCGCGTCGCGCTCTGCAATCGTTGCGGATGCCGCGGTCCATATTTCGCCGCGTCTGTTGCTTCAAGCGATACGGCCTCGCTTAGTTCCGCGAAGGCTTTTTGCACACTCGTGTCACTTGCAATTTTTAAAGCCAAACTAGCTTGCGCCGACGTCAGTCTCAGCCGTACCATCAGAGATTGGCGCTCGTGCTCGACCCGCTCCAACTCGCCGTCAAGATCAACAACCCGACGCCTGAGCGTGGTCATAGACGCAACCATTTCAGCGAATTGTGTCGTTGACGCGAGGCCCGAGCGCCCCTGCGCATCTCGCTGTAAATCACGCACCCGCTTCACTTCGGCCTGATACGCTTCAAGGTTGCGCCGGATTGCAGCTTCGCGCTTTTCCAACTCATCATTGCGCAGCCGGTCCAACTGCGTATTAAACGCCGCGATCAGTGCCCGCGCCCGCGTGGTAGCGGCGTCCGGCGAAGGCCCGGCGATCTCAAACAGCATCAGCGCCGTTTCATCCACCAACTTGATCCGCGGCCGACCGAAATCCTTAAGCGTGAGTCCCAATGTCTCGGCTGCCATCAGGCGCACCGTCTCGCTGTCCGCAATTTCTTTATAGACAACCTTTGGCGAAAGCGCCGACGTCGCAAATGGCGATGTTGGCGTCGACGAAGTTTGCCCGATACTTTCAAGCGAGAAGCTCATGCTATTCGACGCGCCAGGAACATTGAGCGTCCAGCGGCTCGCGTACATGCGCGGAGTAAAGGCCAGATAAACCGACACCAACGCCCAAACCAACACGACCGAGAGTGTCGCGCCCCGGAAATAAGGCCAGGCGGATTGCACGCGCAACTTCGCCGTGGTTTGCGGCACTGTGTGTGCTGCTCCCGTCGTTGGCGAGGGTTTAAACGTCGTAGACATCAGTAAGCGGCACCGAATCGCACGTGTTCGTGTCGAACACCTGTTGTGCCGCTGAATGTCTTATCTAACGGTTTACGTTTGCCACGCTGACGCGGAACGGCAGCATTTCTGTGCCCGGCAAGGCCCTAATTCGCCGGCATATTGCTGGTTTTGCGGACGTGTTGTGGCGCGGGTGATTGGACCGGCTTGGCGGTCGTCTGAATAGGGAGTTCGCTGAGCAATTGTCGCCATGCGGCAAGGCTGCGTTCGCCATGATGAAGTGCACTGTCGCGTGCTGCATGGCGCATGCTCAGGAAATCAGTGACTTGCGCTAAATCGCGAATGGCTCGGGCCAAAACAGACGGCTCATCTGATAGGATCTGCAACCCAGCCTGCGGTTCGATTTGCTCCGACAACCCGTCGACCGCGTGGGCGATCACAGGCAGTCCGGCCATGCGCGCTTCCAAAGCGACCTGTCCAAACGCCTCCCACCGAGACGGCATCACAATTGCGTCAACACTGCTGAGAAACGACTTCAGATCCGTGATCGGACCGCCGACCTCAACATGCGGCAGATCGGCTGCCAACGCCTTCAACTGAGCTTGCTCATCGCCAAATCCGCGCAGCGTCAAAGTTGCAATCTCCGCGGGCACATACCGCATTGCTTCAATTAGTGTGTCGAAGCCCTTCTGCCGACAGTAGCGACCATAGGCTCCCAGACGCAGAGGCGCACCGTCAGTGCGCGCTGTCAGTGGCAACGTCGCAAGATGCTCGCAGTCCGTAAACGAAGGTATGACCGCAAGCCGTTGTGCGCTTACAAGCCGAGCCGATCGCATCCAAGCCGCTTGGCCATATGAAACCGCAACCACGCGATCAGCCAGCCGATAGGCAAAGCGCAACATCCCACGAAATCGCCGCGACGACGGAACATTCAGCGCTTCAAACTGCTCAGTATACGTGTGCTCAATGAGTACGATTGGCCGCCGTCCGCGCCGCGCCCGCAATGCCGCCAAGAATGGAAGCTTCCTGAGCCCAGCTGTAAAGTGCACAACAACGACGTCGGCATCAAGTGCAGGCGGCAACGCAAAATTGGTCGCAACCACATGTCGCGTCTGCGAACCGCTTAAGCCAAGCCGTGCTTCAATCGTGTCCAGATAGCGCGTGACACCACCAAGTCCGGCGTCATCAATAAGATGTTGGACGGTGATCATGGTTGGGACCCCGCTACGGCTGTCGGTTCAACGCCCTCCGCAAGATTGGCGAGCATCTTGTAGGCAACCGCAGCATACAACAGCTGCAACGCAACGGTCGTTGCCGCCAAAACCATGATGCCTTTAGTCAGTCCCATCGGCAAAGCCAACGCAAATGCGCCAAGGCACAGTAGCATTGTTCCCGTCGACGCTGCAAAATCGAACGTCTGTAGACCCGCTGCCCGTAACATTTGCCCACTCACATCTGCCAATGGTTTGGCAAGCGCCGAGAGGCAGAGCAACTGTACTAATACCGCCACATGCGCCCAACGCTCGCCGAACATTATCGGCACGTAAAGCGTCGTCAACGCGGCTTGCACCGCAATGATCATACAGACCGGCCACGCCGTGCGTCCAAGGCTCGTCTCAAAGCGTCGCTTCAACTCGCGCGGTTGACGCGCCGCCTCGGCGAGATACGGGTAAACAGATGCTGCTAACGCTCCAGTGATCGAAAGGCTTAGACCAAGACCGGCATTGAAGACAAAGTAGTAAACGCCAAGCGCCTCGATGCCGAGCACCGCACCAACAATGACTTTGTCGAGCTGCAGACGCGCGGTTGCGACCAGTTCACTCCCGATGACAGGCAGCGCAAACGACAACATCTCGCGTGTCGGCAGTGGCGTCACACTCGAATCGCGTTCCCAATGATGACAGTAGCGCATGCCAAACACCCAGATTGGCGTCGTGATTACTTTGGGCAAAATGATCGCCCATGCCCCTAGATCGAATAGTGCGAACACAGCCGTCAAAATATTGTCAGTCAACGCCTGCACTGTCGCGATGCTTGCCACCGCGCCATGTCGGTTTGCGCGCTGCGTCAGATAGGTTTGGATCAATCCGAACGGCATCATCAAGTAGACACCGCCCAGGACGAACAACATCCACACCAATTCATCCCGGCCCGAAACCAATGCCAGCACATAGCCAATGGCAACTTGTACGATCATCAAAATAGACATCAACGGCCACAGCAGACGCCATGCCGCTTCCGCAGCCGAGGCCACATCAGCGTCGGAGGCGCGTATAACCGCTTGCCCGATACCGCAATTGGCAACAACACGCACGAGTTCAAATGTCGTGATGGCAATAGCCGCAACACCGAAGGCATCAGGCAGCAACATGCGAGCCAGCAGGATCGTTGTCACAATCCGCGTCACGCGTTGCGCCATTTCCGACGCGCCATAAAGTCCGATAAAGCGCCAGAGTTGACGCGCATCGGCATTGGCTGCGAGTCTGTTTGCTTCGCTCATCGTGGTCCTCAACCCCGCGCTAAAACGCGGCGGTTCATTTGTCCTGCAGTCGTCATTCCCTGGCTCATCAATGCCTGCGAGATAGGGCGCGGAAGCGCGCGTATCACAGCTGCAGCGCCAAGCGTCGCCAGCGTCCGAGCCGGTTCTTCGCGCACGATTTGGGGCGACAAACCAAGTGCACGCGCCATCAGTTGTAGAGCTTTTTTGCCATCCCCTGCCATTACAGCGCGCCGCGCGAGATACCTGAGTTGATAGGCCTCAGCACGATTACCTGCCGTCGCGTCAAGATGCGGCGCATAACATTTTACCTTGGCCCGGAACCGCTGCCACGACTCCAATTGCTTGTCCGTATTGGCGCTAAGTCCGCCTTGCGCAACACGATAGTCGGTCAGAGCCCTGGGAATGACTTCGAGCTCCCAAGCAGTTGTCGCGACAATGCGCGTCCAGCATTCAATGTCTTCTGACTGTCTGAAGTTTTCATCAAACCAAGCGATGCGCCCACGACCCTCGTCATAGTACGCGATGCTGTCGAGCGCCGCGCGTCGCAGCACGGGCGCTGAACCGTTGCCAACTGGATTGCGACAAAACACCACCTCAGGTGTGAAGGGTTGCGTCGATGGTGTTTGCGTCAAACCCAGATCCACACCATCGTCATCAATCAGACGCGAATGCGAAAATGTCAGCCCAACTTCGGGCCGGGCATCCAACACTGCCATGTGCTCAGCCAGCTTCTCTTGATGCCATAAATCGTCTGCGTCTAGGAAAGCGATAAATCGTCCGCGCGCCTCGCGAATGCCGGCGTTGCGCGCTCCAGCAAGGCCTCGATTGTATTGGCTAAATATACGCACTCGCGCATCTGTAAGTTGAGCGACAATTGTCGGTCCACGATCCGTGCTGCCATCGTCAACGACAATGACCTCAAAGTCGGTAAATGTTTGCGCCAGCACCGACGCCAGTGTCGCGCCAATATAGCGTTCAGTATTAAAGAGCGGCACCACAACCGAAACGGTGGGGCAATAGGATGAGGTGGTGATCACGCGCGCGCCGTCCGGCTAGGAATGTAGTCAAGAGCTTTCGGAATAAGTGCCGCCGCAAGTGTTGCCAACGTCGCCCGCGGCTCCGACAACAGCATCATCGGCGACGTCTTAAGCGCGGTCAGGATATACCCCCGTGCAATGCTCGGTGGGCGGCCTAGTCTGAGTGCACGTCGGGCTAGATAACGATACGTCCGCGCCGTTGCGCGTGCTTCGTGACGAGCGACGAGGGTCGGCGCCAATTTTCGCGCTTCAACCAGCATTGTATCAAAACCGCGGCGCATGCCTTCAAGATCAGAGGCAAGTCCTTCAGGTGACGTGCGATACGAAACCGATAAGTCAGCCACCCCGGAAAGTACCCAACCCGAGAGCGTCACGCGAAACAGCCATTCTTGATCTTCATTGTGTCGCATCTCAGTGCGAAACAAACCGACATCGCGGAAGACATCGCGGCGCACGACCAGTGTCGAACAGGTTGTTGTGGGATTTGAAGCCAACAGATCTGCGGGCACCAGTCCGGTAAGCTTCGGTCGCGCCATACCGCAGACCGTGCCGTCAGCATCAATAAAGCGCGCAGTCGAGAACGATACACCGAGCTCAGGAAACACAGCAAATCTGAATAGATGCAACGCCAAGTGATCCGGCGTCCAAAGATCGTCCGCATCAATCAAGGCGATAAGCCGTGCGCGCGCCGAAAGAATACCAGCATTGCGCGCCGCCGCCACGCCCGCGTTGTCCTGCTGAATAAGGCGAATACGCGCATCAGTCGCGATCAGCCGTTCCACGATGCCCGCGCTGCCATCTTCAGATCCGTCATCGACAACGATGATCTCAATGTCGGCAGCGGTTTGCGCCAGAACACTAGAGAGCGTTGCCTCGATCGTACCTTCAGCGTTGAAGCACGGTACGACGACCGAGCACATAGGAATCTTATCAGCCACAGGCATGTCGGGTAGTCCTGACGCGATACGCAAAGTCACTGTTGCAACCGAAGCCCCAGTGTGTTCAGCGTAAACCTTACGGCAGCGTTCCCGAACTTTTGGTAAATCGCAGAGCGTTCAGTGGCCCGAAATTGATATATATTTTAGTTTCAAGCCAAATC
The DNA here is from genome assembly GCA_013141255.1 of Hyphomicrobiaceae bacterium. Classification (GTDB taxonomy): domain Bacteria; phylum Pseudomonadota; class Alphaproteobacteria; order Rhizobiales; family Hyphomicrobiaceae; genus JABFRJ01. Next base: position 3,921 of record JABFRJ010000328.1, on the reverse strand, counting down.
CGGAGTCGCAGCAATCCGAGCGCTAATCTTTTCTTAAGCCTATTTCGTCATCCAATTTTACCTGTTCTCGGGCATCACTGAAGCGCGGCCTTGTCGGAAAGGTGGCGGGGGACGATGATCGTGATGAGTAACACCCATTCCAAGGCGGATGACCGGTTGGCCATAGCTTCCCACCGATCTGCGGCGCTATGGCACCCAGAAACGGCACAAAGCTCTCCGACACTCTCACTTTTCGGCGTCACGATCGCCAACACCAATATTGACGCTGCCACACGAGATCTGATCCTCGCAGCTCGCTACAATCGCCCGACGCGCGTCGTTTTCGTCAACGCTCATGTCGTCAACGAAATGGCCTCGAACACAACTTACTGGCACATTGTCGCATCCGCCGACCGTGCTTATGCCGATGGCAGCGGACTAGCCGTTGCTGCGCGCATGGTCGGCACGCCACTAGCAGACAATGTCAATGGCACCGATGTGTTCCCACGTTTGGCTCGTGCTGCATCAGAAAGCGAGATCGGCATTTTTCTCTTAGGCGGCGTGCCAGGTGTCGCCGATGCTGCCAGCAAACGCCTCGATAAGCTCCGCATTGGTGGCGCCATCGTCGGAACGCACCACGGCCACTTCCAAAAAGAGGGTGCTGAGCAAGACGCCGTGATTGCCGCGATCAACGCTTCAGGCGCGAAGATTGTACTCGTTGGGCTGGGGGTTCCAATCCAGGATCAATGGATTGCGACCAACATGCATCGACTAACTGCACCGGTCGTGATCGGCGTCGGTGGTTTGTTCGATTATTTCGCCGGCCGCGTCAGTCGCGCGCCACACGCACTCCGCGTCATCGGCATGGAATGGGGCTGGCGTTTGATGCTGGAGCCGCGCCGTCTTGCCCATCGTTATCTCGTCGGCAACATCAAATTCCTGGGCCACGCCACCCGCGAAGCTCTGGCGCAACGTCACAAGCGTCGCCAAAGTAACAGCGATCAGCCCTCAGGCGCACGCTCGACACGCGCCTAAGGCTATCGCGCAATGCGAAATCAGTACGTCCTGAACTTCTTCACCGTATCGATCGGATTGAGCAAGGTTTGGATAGCCGTAGCGATTTCCTTCGCATCGGTCACAGCACTATCGTAACACGCGATGGAATCATCCGGCATCAGATACGGATTGACTGTGTCGCGATCAGGGCTCAGCACCATATCCTCGATCGATCGCTGAATGACTTCGGTCTCGCCCGTCTTCGGATTACGGCTGATAAGCACCGCGTGCCGAGCCGCGTTCGTCGCCCGACTTCCGCCGACGCAATTCGCCGCGACCAACCCCGCCAGCAATCGCGTGCCGTAAGGCAAACCCGCCGTATTCGTCGACGTGAGTTGATACTGTACCGGTTGTGCCAGGCTCGACATGAAGATACGAATACCAGGCGGCGTAATCTGCGATGGCCGCACCAATGCCGACTGGAAGCAAGGCGCTTCGGCAACAAAAATATGATCGCCATCAAGTAGCGGCACATCGTCGACAGCACCACCCGAAATTGCGCCTTGCCAATTGAGTGTGTAGGTCTTGTTGCCGCGCTTGAGTTGAATGCGGCTCAAGTCCGCATCAGGTCGAATGCCACCACTAGCCCGCAGTGCAGCAGCCACAAACCGCTCAATCGGACTATCACCGTATTTCGCCAACGCCTTCTCGCCTTTATCGGCGGCAGTGATATTGTTGATCACAAACCGACCAGGCAGAAACACCGCGCCCGAAACCGATACGTTGATAGGAGCATATTGTACCGGTCGCACACTGATCAGGAATTTTGCTTCCTTGAAAATACCAGCTTTGACGAGGCCCGCTTCAATCCGCGCACTCAGTTCGGTGTTGCTCAAGCCCACAGCGTGCAGTTCGCCCGCAAACGGAACGATCACACGACCATCGGCGTTGACCATATAGTCGCCGGTAAACTCAGGCGAGCCCGGCACAAACAGATTAAACCGATCACCCGGTGAATACCGCATCGTCAAATCGCGCGATGCAGGTCTTTTTGATTTGCCTGATGGCGGTAGCATGAAGTTCGCCGTGCCCGCCGGCGCACAAACACCATTCGTCGCAATCATGCGCGTATCAGCTCGAGCAGCCCAAACCGAGCGCCCACGCGCGCCTGCGGCTTTTTCGGCATCAAACAGCGGTTTGTCGCTATTCACCGGCATGCGCATCTCGGCGCACGCCGTCAGCGCCACCGTCGCCAGCAATACAACCGTCAGCCGTACAGCCAACCGCCCAATGCGTCTTCGGCCTTGGGCCACTCCCAAGACGCTCACGCCACTGTTTAAAACACTTCGCAACCGACACCTACCTGTACAAGCGATGGTACAACGTCACCGCATCCGCAGCTCGACTGAGCCACGAGACAAAACGCACGCCACAAACGCACACAGGGATTTCCGGAAAACGCAGCACAACACGCTGAACGCTGACACCTCGGCCGGATCGAGGTCACGTCGTCGTCTTTATCAGGTCCAGGTCGAGCTGCCTGTTGCATCCCCGACGTTGACCACAGAAGGATCAGAACTGTTGATGATTGAAAGTTTTGGGTTGACGTTCGGTACCCTGCATCAATGACCGGCCGATGCGCCGCCACTACGCGGCATAGGCTCTCCTGGCGCCAACGTAGTCATCGCCAATGCATGCACTTGTTTGCCTACGATTGGCCCCAGAACACTATTCACGAGCCGATGCCGGGCCACGCGGTTCAGCCCGGTAAATTTTGGTGACACAATCAGCAGTCGAAAGTGACTTTCGCCTGTCCCCGGTGAACTGCGATGTCCTGCATGCAATTCACTCTCGTTGACCACGTCGAGCCGATGCGGCTCCAATGCCACAATCAACAGCTCGCGCATCCGTGTTTCCATATTCATTGTTCAATTACCCAAGATGATTTTAGGCTTCGCCGTAAGCTGCGCTCGCTTGTATAGTACCGCCGCTTGATCGCCTGCTTGCCGGTTTCACATGCTGATCCACATGACTGTTCCATATGTCTGTTATACGAGCCTGTGCATTGAAGTCGCACCTACCTCGTAACATACCTGTCAAGACCTTGCTTCACCCCGTCCCTTTCGTGATAGTCGCTTCGCAATGAAACCCAATTCAAAATACTTCGACCAAATCCGGGTCAAAAAGGGCGGCGCCAAAGCCGAACCTGTTAAAGCGCCGTGCTGCCAATGGAAAGGCTGCGAAACCCCTGGCAGCCACAAAGCGCCGATGGGCCGTGGCCGCGATGGCCAGTTCTTTCTATTCTGCATCGACCACGTGCGCGAATATAACGCCAAGTACAACTACTTCTCCGGTATGTCCGATGACGAAGTCGCCGACTTCCAAAAAGACGCCTTGACCGGCCACCGTCCCACCTGGAAAGCAGGCGCCAACGCTTGGGCCCACGGCAAGACCGGCCCCAAGGGTGCTAAAGCCGCCAAGCCCACAGCTGGCGAAGGTCCAAAGGGCAACGATCCGCATGCCTTCTTTGCGTGGCGTGCAAAGCGCGAAGCTGGCGTTGAGGACGAACCCCGCCGTTATTTGCATCCGATGTCCAGAAAATCGCTGGATGCCATGCATTTAGACGAAAATGCCACCAAAGCCGATATCAAGGCTCGCTTCAAAGATCTGGTTAAGCGGCACCATCCCGACGCCAACGGCGGTGACACGCGCTCTGAGGAAAAGTTGCGCGAGATCATCCAAGCCTATAACACTTTGAAGCAAGCCGGACTTGTCTGAGACCGGTGCGCCTGAGCGTGCAGGCTGGCATTCGTTCTCAATCGGCTAAGGTCCTAGGGTGGCGCGCACGCGTACATCGGGACAGTGTCCGAGTGAGCGGCGGCGAACTGCACGTATGTACCGTTCTGTATTCAGAGTCTAACTTCAGACCTACTATTTGTCACAACG
>JABFRJ010000296.1 GCA_013141255.1 Hyphomicrobiaceae bacterium | reverse complement strand
CGACCCACCGGCATATGCATATGATGATAAACCGCGTGCACCCCGTCACCGGCAAGGCGTGGTCAACGTCGCACGACTTCAAACGGTTCGACCGCATCATGCGCGCGCTCGCTGACGAATACGGCTTTGAACATACCCCCAGCCACACGTTCGAGCCTGACCTGACCGACGACAAACCTAAGAAGCCAAAAAAGCGCGCCCACTATGCCGCCAAACGCGGTGCCAATACCAAACGTCTGCAATGGTCACGTCGTGACGCTCGCACCCTCGCTGCCAAACTCTCCGAACACCTTGACCAGTCCAGCACGTTCGACGACATCGTGGCCGCGCTCGAAGCTGAAGGGTTGACGGTTGAAGCTAAAGGCAAGGGCCACGTTGCCGGTAATCGCCGCAGCTATGTGAAGTTATCCGCCCTTGGCCTGTCAGCCGCAGCAAAAGACCAGGCTAAACTTCGGGCCTCCAAGCGACGGCCGAAATCCACCACCCGCAAAGCTCAAGCCCGTTCCATCTTCGCCGTCGACGAAGTAGACATCGCCCGTGCCATCGGCACGCGCACTCAATACCGAACGGCCATCGAACGCGCTAAAGCACTCCGCAAACTCCGCATCGGCCGATTGCCCGTGCTGGCGCAATTACTCGACGACTTGCACGAGAAACTCAAAGGCACGACTGCGTTGAACCAAACTAAGGCGAGAAATTCACGTTATTCACACCACGTTGGATTGGCTAAGTTGGCGCCATCGAAGGGCCGATGACTACACGGTTATTTCGAAGTAGTACCGTCTACAAAGGCTATTCTGTTCGCTTGGCAAATGTATTGAGCGAGGTCAGTGACTCGCTTTCGTAAATCAAGAACAGCCAGATTGAGCGGCGACTCGCACATATGGATAGCCATTCGGAGTTTATCGGGAACGTTCTCGTCGCTGCCATCGTGATATGCTAGTGGATGTCCGTATTGAAGATCTTGATCTAGAAGGCATTGTTTTTCGCCCACCAGTGCTTTTAAGGTTTGTTCGCGGATATCGTAGGGCACATAGTTCTCTATTTCCCGCCCTTCAGTTACCCAAGAGAAACCGTTGATCTTCTCAAATTCAGCGCAAAGCCGTCGTTTTGTTGAATTCAGTTGCTGCCCTTTCTTACGTTTGTCGCTGTCAAGAATGATCGCTGGAAATCGATTTATGGGCAACAAATCAATCAATTCTCTCGCCTCATCGTCAACCGTAAGATGACTAGCTAATCGTCCGCCATAAAACATGACCGAGTAGTGCCACCCCTCTTCGAGAAATGGGGCCACGGATTTGAGCCAATTTACTACGTAAATCCGATCAGTAGGTCCTTCAACCCAAATCACGCTGTTGGCCTGCAGTAAATCGCTTGGTCGGTATCCGAGTTGATGGCAAACGTCGCGACGATCGCTTCGCGTCAAAGGGGCATCAATTTTGGAGGAGTTATCCACCAATCTAACCGAGAATACTTTCGCATTGACGGCATCCATAATGGTCGCCGAATGTGTTGTAATGAAATATTGGTTGGCGGTCTGAGAGGCTAAGAAATGCATCAATTGCTGCTGCAGCTCGGGATGCAAATGTAGCTCAGGTTCTTCTATGCAGACGACACAGTCGTCCACCAAAATTGCTCGAATTGCGAGAATTAGAAGTTGATGAATGCCTGTGCCTAATGCCTCGACTGGCAAATATCGCCCATGGTCTTCAATAATAATTGTAGATTTATCATGTGGCACGCTTAGCAGAAGTTGTGGACGCTTCAGAACCTTCCTCATAAATTCAACTATTGCTTCAAATTTCACTCGATCTCTTGGTCTGGTGTGATCTGGATATGCGAGTGCCGCCAAGTCATCCGCTATAGTTTTATCCTTCGTAACGACACCGTACTCAAACTTAAACTCCTCGAGCTTTGTGGGGATTTGTCGCAAAGTCGGCACGTATTCTACTCGAACTCCCTGAACGGAGGTATTATAAAACCACTCAACGATCTCAGGTATCCAGTGTTCCCTCATGCTTCCACCAGAACGGCGAGTTACTCGCGACCATGCTCGGTTAACGTGTAGATTTTCGTTATGATCAGTAAGGCGCGCTGCGGCAGCTTCGACGTCTACAACCGGCCTATTAGTACTCAGAGAAACAGATACGATGCAGACATTTCTCGATCGATCCGTTCTTATAATCTTCAGCAATGCAAGCCTTTCAGCGGCTACCAACTCGCCATTGAGGCGTTGAAGGATTTCATCTGAGGCTGGTAACATTACTTGAATCGTGTCGCCGACTGCGCCTCCCTGTGGTGCGTCGCCCTGACGAATTGCCTTCAGTTGGCCACTTCTGCACCCCACGTTTTGATAGACATCTCTAATAAATCTTAGAATATTTGATTTCCCACAGTTGTTTTCGCCAATAAAAATGTTGACGTGGCCGCAAGGGCCTACCAGCTGGGGCTCACCGAAGAAACTGCGATATCCTACAATTCCAAATCCGAAAATTGGCAAGTAAGTCATTGTCTTCGTCATCCAGCTTTAGCGACTATGTTTAGACAAATTCAACTGAGAATCACTCATGTTCGAACGTACGTTATTACGGTGCAATTCTATTGCTTCCAAATTAGGCACCTCGCTTGCCGTTGTATCCCCTGTGCCCGCATCCTGTATGCGCAACAGGAGAAAACAACCGTGAGCGACACCACTACACTCAAGCACCCCACC
>JABFRJ010000469.1 GCA_013141255.1 Hyphomicrobiaceae bacterium | reverse complement strand
CTGGGTTCGCGGTGTTGCGGGCTTCTGGCTATGAGCCGCCGGTGCAGGCCGCGCTTGGCGTTACGGGTGTGGCGTCGTTGCTGTCGGCGCCGTTTGGCGGACACATGACCAACATGGCGGCGATCTCGGCGGCGATTTGCACAGGGCCGGATACCCACGCCGACCCGGCGCAACGCTGGAAAGCGGGGATCTGGTATGGCGCGGTATGGCTGCTGATCGCGCTCATGGCGGGGCCGTTGTTGGCAATGCTGAAGGCGATGCCGAATGGTCTGATTGTAGCGGTGGCAGGACTGGGGCTCATTGGTTCGCTGGCTGGCGCACTGGGCACGGCGATGCAGGAACCGGCGGATCGTTTTGCGGCGGTGATCACATTCGCCGTCGCGGCGTCGAGCCTGTCACTCTTTGGTATTGGCGCGGCGTTTTGGAGCCTGGTTGCGGGGCTTGCTGTGGTTGGCCTCGATCACTTGGTGGCGCGGACAAATCGGCGCGGATGAAGCCGCTTTGTTGGCTTCGGTCGCTGTGGTATCTGGAGCGCAATAGAGCGCCAAACGGTTCAGGCCGCGATTTTGCCCCAAATCATGCCGTATCGCAGTTGAAACCTTGGCGCGGCAGTCTGTGACTGAGCAGGACCCTAGAGCACAATGTCGAAGAGCACGCACGACGATGTCATTCCTTGCCAACTGTATCTGGTGATTGCACCGGGGCCGACGGCGCGCGAGCGGTTGGCGGCGGCGCTTGATGCAGCGCCGGTTGCGAGCGTTCTGATCAAGCCGCGTGCAGGCGACAAACTTGGTGCGGGCGAAGTGAAGCCGCTGGTTGATCTGTGCCAGAAAGCTGATGTGGCTGTTGTGCTTGATGACGACGCGCAGTTGGCGCGGACGCTGCGAGCAGATGGTGTGCAGGTGAAGACCACTGATGGCTCGATGTCGGCATATGACGAGGCGCGGGATATTCTGGGGGCAGGTGCGATTGTTGGCGTGGATGCGGGCGGATCGCGGCATCTCTCAATGGCTGCGGGCGAAGCGGGCGCTGACTATGTGGCGTTTGGCTTGACGGACGTGGATCGCGGCCAGATGGCTGACGACACCGCGATGGCACGGAATGACTTACTGGCGTGGTGGGCGGAAATATTTGAAGTGCCGTGTGTGGCGCTTGATGTGCGCGATGTCGAGGACGCGCTGCGCGTGGCGCACACGGGCGCGGATTTTTCGACTTTTCAAATTCCCGAAGGTATGGCGCTCGATGATGTGCGGGCGGCCGTAGCGGACGCGCATGATGCGTTACTGAGAAGCCTTGCTGATGAGGCGGATGCGTGATGCGCGGCGTTGCACTTATGGCTGTGGTTTTGTCGCTTAGCGGTGTCGCGGCGGCGCAGGCGCAAGAGGCAAGTTCATGGTCGTCTGGTACGGCTGTGGCACCACAGCAGCGCGGCTCAGATGTTAAGCTGCTGAAGCGAGCGCCAGACACATCTGTTAGTCCGAAGGTTGGGCTTCCGCGCGCCGTGCAACCGGAACCGCTGCCAAATGCCGGTTCAGGCACAATGCCAAAACCAATTGGTCCGACGTTGCCGTCGAGCGTGCCGAAGTCCGATGGTTCGACGATTGCGAAAACCAACAGTGGGTCTGACCCTGCCTATGACGCGTTTGATCAAGGCCGCTATCTGACGGCACTGGAGTTGGCGCAGAAGGCCGCAGCGGCGGGAGAGCCGACGGCGCACACGTTGCTCGGGCGGCTCTATCAAGAAGGGCTTGGCGTTGGCAAATCAGATCTGACGGCGGCGCAATGGTATCGCAAGGGCGCGGAGCTTGGTGATCCGGCGTCGATGTTTGCCTTCGGTGTGATGCTTGCGGAAGGCGGCGCTGTGCAAAAAGATCGCAGTGGTGCGGCGCAGATGTTTGATCAGGCGGCACAACGTGGGCATATTGTTGCCAACTACAATCTGGCACTGTTGTTTTTGAAGGGTGATGGTAAACCGGAAAATCCGCACCGAGGGGCCGCGCATATGCGCTTTGCGGCGGAGGCTGGATTGCCGGTGGCGCAGTATGATCTGGCGACGCTTTATGCAACGGGTACGGGTGTTGATGCCAACGCATTTGAAGCGGCGAAATGGTTTGAGCGGGCGGCGGCGATTGGCTACGCGGACGCGGAACTGGAATATGCGATTATCTTGTTTCGTGGGGCTGGCATACCGGTTGATCAGGCGCGCGGCGTTTCGTTGCTGCAATCGGCGGCGAGCAAGGGCAATGTGATTGCTCAGAACCGGCTCGCGCGGTGTTATGCGCAGGGGTTCGGCGTGGCCGCCAACGCGTTTGAAGCGGCGAAATGGCATTTAATAGCGCGCGCCAATGGTCTTGGTGATCCGACGCTTGAGAGTGTAATTGGAAAATTGTCCAAGGCGGATCGCACCAAGGCTGAACAGGCAGCGGAGGCTTGGCGCGAGGCTGCCCAAGTGCGGGCGAATTAGCGCTGTTTACCATTGCACTGCGGTTACTGATCGCATTTGAGCACGCACTGTTGCGGCAATACCGTTGCATCCACGCGCGTATCGCTGCTATCCTATTTGCGTTGACTCCTTTGGGGGAGGCGTGCGCATGCGTCGAGTGTTTATTTTTTGTTTTGGAATTTTGTTTTGTATTTTGAGTTCCGCGCATTCAGTGATCGCGCAGGATTACATTGGGCGTTCGTCCACTTGCATCGATGTCATCAAACGCATCAATCCGCGC
>JABFRJ010000045.1 GCA_013141255.1 Hyphomicrobiaceae bacterium | reverse complement strand
CGCTGGCCGACGCGCCGAAATTCGCCGGCGCCAACATGACCCGCGTCAGCGTGCAAGCCGAACTCTCAGGCGCAGATTTCCGCGGCGCCGATTTGACTGGCGCGGATTTTTCGCCGCTCGAAGCCCGGCCCGGCCAAGGCACTCTGACAACACAGCCGAGCAACATTCTGCGGTCGTGCGATTTCTCCGGCGCGCGCATGCGCAACGCCAACATGACCCGCGCAATTCTCACCTTCTCGCGTTTTACCGGCGCCACGTTGCACAACGTCCGCTTCAACGGCGCGGATTTGACGAAAGTCGATTTCGCGGGCGCCGACGTGAGCGGCGCGGATTTCACGGGCGCCGACCTCTACGACGCCAATTTCACCGGCGCCCAAGGCCTCGACACCGCGCGCGGGATTGATACCGCCGTCAATGCGGATAAGGCGAAGCGGTGAGGGGGGCTGCGACATAAAAAGTGTCATCCCAGGCCTCGTGCCTGGGATCCATTCATCCGCTTGCGCCGGCGCTTGTGGGATGATGGATCCTAGCCACAAGGGCTAGGATGACAAGGGTGGGGAGGCGCATGCTGGTCAAATACGGCTGTCATTGCCGGGGCGATGCGAAGCATCGCGAAGCCACCGGCCATCCACGGCAAGCACGCACTCCCGCGTTCCCGGCCGTAGATGCGCTAAGCGCATCGTAGAGCCGGGACCTTTCTCAGTTGCTATAGTTTTCAAATCCCAACAGGTAAAGATCCCGTGTCTGCGGTGCACCGCAAGGGCGCTGCACTCGCGCACGGGAAAGCGGCTGGTGGTGTGGCACCGCTAGAGTAACACCACCACCGTCATGGCCGGGGCGATGCGCAACCCCTCCACCCGCGTTCCCGGCCGTAGATGCGCTAAGCGCATCGTAGAGCCGGGATCTTTCGCGTTCGCTAGGGCTTCCAAATCCCAACAGGTAAAGATCCCGTGTCTGCGGTGCACCGCAAGGGCGCTGCACTCGCGCACGGGAAAACGGGTGGTGGTGTGGCACCGCTAGAGTAACACCACCACCGTCATAGCCGGGGCGATGCACACCATCGCAAACCCGCCGGCCATCCACGGCATTCCACATTCCGTCATCCCGGCGAAGGCCGGGATCCAGGCAGGCGTCGGCGCGAAGACATGTTGGGTCTGCGCTGCGCTTGACGCCAACCTACAAGATGGGCCGGACGGAAATTGCAGACGGCGCAGCACCAAACGTGTCATCCCAGGCCTCGTGCCTGGGATCCATTCATCCTCTGGCGCCGGCGTTTGTGGAACGATGGATCCTAGCCACAAGGGCTAGGATGACAGCGGTGCGTGGCATTGCGCGGTTGCGAAACACCACGACCGTCAAACGGGGTCGAAGCACTGCATCGCGAAGAAGTACTAGCGTGCGGACCAACTTAGTAGTTGCTCCGGATCTTAGGTACGCAACGGAATGTTGGACAAAAAAACTCGTTCGTGAGCTTTATCAATTTTTAATTCTTCGAGCAGCCTTACGAAGTAGTCATACATCGCGAGGGGAAAGGCCGTAGGACCGATAATGATGCGACTGATAAGATGATTCAGATTGAGGCCGACTAAGTTCTCTTCTGGGAAGTCTCGCAAGGGTAATTCGTAGATTATCTGCGGAATACCCCTCACATCGACCAAGCTAGATTTTAGTCGTTCATTAGGTTGGTGCTTGGGCTGATGGACGATGCGCCACTCTCGCTCTTCTTTGAATCCCAAATGTTTTGAGCAGATTGCCTGAGATTGCAGACATTCGAAAAGATGATCAACCAATGTCTCGGCACTCTGAGTCTTTAGAAATTCCAATTCAGCTTCCATGCGGGAGACGAGCAACTGAAATGAGGATTGGTCATCCGGTGCACAATAAATCACAGGGTACGCGTAAGCACTCAACGCATCCGTGTAGGAGTACATTGGCGCCGGATTAATTACGATCGCGATAGCGGCGGCTCCACCGTAAGCCCGCCACATCGATAGACGGCCTATTTCATCCTCCGCATCGTCATGTTCCGACAAACAAAACAGGTAAGTATCCATCCGAAGATGGTCCACCCACCCATCATACAGCGCCACTATTTTATCCGGCAACTCGCTATTCAGCTCACCGAGAAGTACCCAAAACTTCTTAGCCGCTACTTGCTCCGACTTTCGTCCAAGCCCGGCAATCAGGCGACTATTGCCAAAATTTATTTCACTAACATCATTCATTGTGGTTGCATTGCGCAACCAAACGTGTGGGCCACGTAAGATAGATGTTGCTGCACTGGCCGATGTATAGTGCACAAATCTGGTGCCAGCAGCCATGGCTGCTTCGCGACGTCCCAGCGTTTCGGGCTGGAAAATCCGCATGAGCTTAAGTGTGACTTCGTCAATTTCAATAGTCATGTTTTCTCAGATACAATTGATGTCGCACATACTTAGAAAATCACCCACCCAACCCACTTCTCTCCTCTTGCACGCGGATGTCCGCGATCATGCGATCCAGCAGCAGGCAGGTGCGTTTGAACAGGTCGGAGTTCTTGCGGTAATCGGCACCGGCGTAGAAATCGCAGCGGCCAGCGTTGAAAAGATCGATGCATTTTTTCTCGCCGCCATGTGGGATTTTTGCTTGCGCGCTTGCCCCAGACTTCGCGCGTTCCCCCGCAAGGGGACTTCCAAGTGGTCGCGCCCGGCTCGACGAAGGAGAGTCGGAACGCGCAACAGAGAGAG
>JABFRJ010000546.1 GCA_013141255.1 Hyphomicrobiaceae bacterium | reverse complement strand
AGCGCTTTAAATCGAAAGGTCCCTCACGGGTCCCGTGTTGTAAAAGCTGCCGGAGTTTCAACCGTATTGGTGAATACTTAGTTAGTGATCGCCCCGTCTCCACACTCGCTCGACGCAAAGTCACAGAATGTTGTTCTGTGGCAGTTACGTTTTACTTGATGCGGTTGGCTGGACGACCCCAAGCCCGCAGGAGAGTCCGTGCCACGAGACCGCTGTGGTGAGCAACCCAGAACGGTGTTCAAATGGCTTCAAATTGTGCAGGTTATGCGGGAATCGGTTCGACTGTGGAGCTACTGCCACAGGTTGCTTGGTCAGCTGCGACGTTCTGGGCCGACTTATGCCAGTTTTTGGGGAAAGCGGCCGATTGCTGCAAGAAATGACGTCGTCGAACGATTCTTATTGTTTATGGGACCAGAAATCGTCGTCGCGCCGTCGCCGTCTCGGCCACGATATGGTCAGTCACGGCCCGAATGCGGCCAAGTGCTTGCACGTCTTCATGGACCGCCAGCCAATAGCCGCGCGTGGCGCGGCGCGCAGGCAAAACCGGCTCGATGTTGTCGAGGGTTGTCGCGATGAAGTGATGCAGTACGCCCAAGCCCAGTCCATGTCGCACGGCTTCAACCTGGCCGACCGCGCTGGCGCACTGAATTTTGGTGGGATGATTGCCGAATAGATCTGCGACGTAGTTGAGCGCCGAGGAGAACGCATACGTTTCGGCATAACCGATCAGAGTGTGACCGCTCAAATCGGCAAGTGCTTTTGGTCGGCCGTTGCGCTTCAAATAGGCCTTGTTGCCGAATATCCCGAGGCTGTAATCAGTCAACTTCTGCGCCACCACGCGGGCGCGATCGGGCTCTTCTATCGTAATTGCTATATCGACTTCGCGGCGCGCCAAACTCGCTGCAATTGGCATCGGCACCAATTCTACGATCAAGCCTGGATGTCGCTCGGCAAGCGTGCGCAGTGCGGGCACAAGGAAGTACGTGCTGAAGCCGTCGGGCGCACCGATACGGACGGTGCCGCTCAATTGCAGATCCTGTTGGCGAATATCAGCTTCGGCTTGCAAGAGTTCACTCTCGACGCGTTCTGCGTGGACCATCAACCGCTTACCTGCATCGGTCAGCGTCACCCCAGTGGTTGAGCGCTCAAACAGCGTTGAGCCGAGCGCTGCCTCCAACGCTGCCACGCGACGCGCTACCGTTGCCTGGTTGACGCGCAATAGCTGCCCCGCTGCCAGAAACTGGTTGCGGCGCGCGACGGCCAAAAAGGTGCGGATGTTGTCCCAGTCCATAATCTGCAAAATTGCAGAACAATGCCGCAAACACAACCATTGTGCTGCGAAAATAGGCGTGGCACCACAGGCGCTCAGGATAGTTTCGGCTTTTGGAGACGCGCGACATGATCACCTACGGACATTTTATTGGCGGCAAAGCAGTTCCGGGCACATCGGGCAAGTTCGCCGACGTGTTCCAGCCCATGGACGGCACTGTTCGCGCCAAGGTGGCGTTGGCATCGGTCGCCGAGGTCCGCGCCGCCGTTGAAAACGCCAAGGCCGCGCAACCGGCTTGGGCTGCGACCAACCCGCAGCGCCGCGCACGCGTGATGATGAAGTTCGTGGATCTACTCAATCGCGATATGGACAAGCTCGCCGAGGTGCTGGCGCGCGAGCACGGCAAGACCATCATCGACGCCAAAGGCGATATTCAACGCGGTCTTGAAGTTGTGGAATTTTCCATTGGTGTTCCACACCTTATGAAGGGTGAATACACCGAAGGCGCTGGTCCGAATATTGACATCTACTCCATGCGGCAGGCGCTCGGTGTTGTTGCGGGTATTACGCCATTTAACTTCCCCGCTATGATCCCGCTGTGGAAAGCCGCTCCTGCCATCGCCTGCGGCAATGCCTTCATTTTGAAGCCGTCCGAGCGCGATCCTGGCGTGCCGATGATGCTGGCTGAATTGTTCCTCGAAGCCGGACTTCCTGCTGGCATCTTCAACGTCATCAATGGCGATAAGGTTTCGGTCGATGCCATTTTGGACGATCGAGATATTCAAGCTGTCGGCTTCGTTGGCTCTACGGCAATTGCGGAATATGTTTACACGCGCGGCTGTGCAGCGGGGAAACGCGTACAATGCTTTGGTGGCGCCAAAAACCATATGATCATCATGCCAGACGCGGACATGGATCAAGCCGTCGATGCCTTGATCGGTGCGGGTTATGGCTCGGCTGGCGAGCGCTGCATGGCGATTTCTGTTGCGGTTCCGGTTGGTGAGAAAACCGCTGATGCGCTGATGAATAAGCTCATTCCGCGCGTTGAGGCTTTGAAGATTGGACCGTCGACATCGAACGACGCCGACTATGGTCCGATGGTGACTGCAGCGCATCTGGCCAAGGTCAAGGACTACGTCAATATCGGCGTCAAAGAAGGCGCAAAACTTGTCGTCGATGGTCGCGCTTTCAAAATGCAAGGCTATGAGAACGGCTTCTACATGGGCGGTTGCTTGTTCGACAACGTGACCAAAGACATGCGCATCTATAAAGAAGAAATCTTCGGACCTGTACTCGCCGTGGTGCGTGCCAAAAACTACGAAGAAGGTTTGGCGCTTGCGACCGATCACGAGTACGGCAATGGCGTGGCGATCTTTACGCGCGATGGTGATGCGGCACGCGATTTCTGTGCGCGTGTGCAAGTCGGCATGGTTGGCGTCAACGTGCCGATCCCTGTGC
>JABFRJ010000370.1 GCA_013141255.1 Hyphomicrobiaceae bacterium | reverse complement strand
GGTTGTGCGGTTTCGATTGAACCGGCGCAGGGCGGTTCGGCGGAACATGTTCATGCTGACGTTGTGTTGGTATGTGTTGGGCGTGTGCCATTCACCGAAGGACTTGGACTTGAGGGCGCTGGCGTACACCTTGATGCGCGTAAGCGGGTCGCCGTTGATCCCTACTTTATGACAAATGTGCCTGGTATTTATGCGATTGGCGACGTGATTGCGGGACCAATGTTGGCGCACAAGGCGGAAGATGAAGGCGTGGCTGTTGCGGAAATACTGGCCGGTCTGCATGGCCATGTGAATTACGACGTTATACCCAATGTGATTTATACGGCGCCCGAAGTTGCTAGCGTTGGAAAGACCGAAGAGGAACTGAAGGCGGCGAGTGTGGCCTATAAGGTTGGTAAGTTTCCGTTTACCGCCAACGGTCGAGCAAAGGTCAATCGCACGACTGACGGTTTTGTGAAGGTTCTTGCGGATGCTGTCACGGACCGGGTTCTCGGCGTTCATATTATCGGTCCACATGCTGGCGAGATGATTGGGGAGGCGGCTGTTATCATGGAGTTCGGTGGATCAGCAGAAGATCTGGCGCGGACTTGTCATGCCCATCCGACGTTAACCGAAGCAATTAAGGAAGCCGCGATGGCGGTTGAGAAGCGCGCTGTCCATATGTAAGTGTCGGCGTCGGATTGGTTAAACGGCGGCTTGGCTGCGAGGTCTGGCTGGTATGTCGCTCGCGGGCGTGGACTTCGAGCGGAGCGCGGCTTGGGCTGCGTGCGGCGTTATCGTTTGATCCGATCATGTGGTTCAGTCCTCGTCTCGGTTTGGTGTGGTCTAAGACCGCCCCAGTCGTCAGATGCGTAGAGAATGCACGCAATTTGAACGCTCGTCGCCTAGGTAGGTACCTAGTGGACAATCGAGATTTTTTCTGATCCGAAAATTAGCGACCTGGTTTTCGGAGGCTTTGGCCGGTGGTTACGTCGAAGAGATGGACCGACTCTTGTTCGGTGATGACACGAGCGCCAGACTTCGGTTCGGTCGTGGTAGACGCTGCGAGTGCGACGATGATAGGCGCTGCGCCGCTCAAGCCGTGAAACAAGCGCGTAGCCCCTAATTCTTCGACGAACTCCGGCTCGAAGGCGAGGCCGCCGCTGGCCGCAGCAGGTGGTACGTATTGCAGATCCTCGGGACGAATGCCGACTTCGACGGTGGTCCCTGGCGCGACGTTGAAACGCGCGGGGTCGAACGGTAATTTTCCACCTGCTGTCTCGACGATGTTGTTGGCGGTGACTTTGCCGGGTAGCAGGTTCATGGCTGGCGAACCGATAAAGGTGGCGACAAATTTTGAGGCGGGGCGGCGATAGACGTCGGTTGGTTTGCCGACTTGCTCGATGCGGCCGCCATTCATGACTACGACTTGGTCGGCCAATGTCATGGCTTCGACTTGGTCGTGGGTGACGAAGATGGACGTAGCCTTGAGGCGATTGTGAAGCCTGCGGATTTCGAGACGCATGGTGACACGGAGCTTGGCGTCGAGATTGGACAGTGGTTCGTCGAAGAGAAAGACCAGAGGTTCGCGGACGATAGCGCGGCCCATGGCAACGCGTTGGCGCTGGCCGCCCGAAAGTGCGCGTGGTTTGCGGTCGAGGTATTCGGTGATGGCGAGTAATTCTGCTGCTTCGCGGACGCGCTTGTCGATTTCGTCTTTGGGCGTGCCGCGATTGCGAAGGCCGTAGGCCATGTTGTTGTAGACGCTCATGTGCGGGTAGAGCGCGTAGTTTTGAAAGACCATAGCGATGTCGCGATTGGCGGGCTCGATGTCGTTGACGCGGCGGTCGCCGATGGTGCAGTCGCCTTCGGTGATGGTTTCGAGGCCGGCGATCATGCGGAGCAAAGTGGATTTGCCGCAACCCGAGGGGCCGAGGAGCACGGTGAAGGAGCCATTTGGTACCGTCAGTGATACGCCCTTCACGGCTTCGACGCCGCCTGCGTAGACTTTTTTGACGTTGGCGAGTGTGACGGTGGCCATGTGTGTTTCGCTTATTGGTGCCGTAGTCGATGTCGGTGTCGCCGGCTTGAACCGGAATGAGGATATGAAAGAGAGTTAGGCTATTTCTCCGTTTCCACGAGGCCGCGGACGAAGAGCCGTTGCATGAGGATGACAACGGCGACTGGGGGCAACATGGCGAGGACGGCTGTTGCCATCGCCAATTGCCACTCGGTCAAAGCGTCTTGTGTCACGATCATTTTTTTGATGCCGATGACGATGGTCTGCATGTTGTCTTTGGTGGTGATGAGTAGCGGCCAGAGATACTGGTTCCAACCGTAGATGAATTGGATGACGAAGAGCGCGGCGCAAGTCGTGATCGACAGAGGTACGAGCGTATCTTTGAAAAACTTGAAGGGTCCTGCGCCGTCGATCATGGAGGCTTCGAGGAGTTCGTCGGGCACGGTCATGAAGAATTGGCGGAATAACAGTGTGCCGGTGGCGGAGGCGATGAGGGGCACGGTGAGGCCTGCGAAGCTATCGAGTAGGCCAAGATCTGCGACGACTTTGAAGGTTGGGTAGATGCGCACTTCAACGGGCAGCATCAGCGTCAGGAAGATCAGCCAGAAAAATGCCATGCGGAAGGGGAAGCGGAAGTAGACGACGGCGAAGGCTGACAAGATCGAGATGATGATTTTGCCGATGGCGATAATCATGGCCATGGCGAAGCTGTTGGCCATCATGCGCAGGACTGGTT
>JABFRJ010000216.1 GCA_013141255.1 Hyphomicrobiaceae bacterium | reverse complement strand
CCAGCAAGTGTACGGTTGATCTCAGCCTGTTTCTGCGCAATCCACAAATAGAGCCCGCCAATCATTCCGGTAGGTTGCGATGCTTGCGCCCCACCCCGCGGCGGCAAAAAACTCTTTGCCCCGGGTGTTGCCCCGGGTTTTGTCCCAGGTATTGTCCCAGCAGCCGGTGCCTGCGTTTGCGCCTGCGCTAGAACTTGCGCCTGCGCCTCAACGCCTGCCCCCATAAATACCAAAATGCCAACAAAACCGGCCAAAATAGCCACAAAACTCAGCATCAAGCGCTTCAAACTGCTCATCCCATCACGTCCGCTCAAAGCACCTATCATCAGCATTGCACGCGAATAACTTTGGTTGTCAGAAACCCGTATTGACCACCACCGGCCGCACCAGCACTTCCACCAGGCCCACCACCCAATTGCTTCGAAAACGCGTCACCCAGCGCCTTGCTATCAGCCCCACCGTCGGCATCAGCGTTGATCACCGGCTTGCACGACTTAGGCGCTGCCGCATTGAGCTTCACGGGATCTTTGTCTTCCAATCCGATGGCAATAAAGAAACTCGGGTCCGAAACCGTCAGCGCAAAATCTTTGGCATCGACCAACACCGGTTTTTGCAAACCCACGCGGAAATGCATCGACAGCACGCCCTTGTTGACCTCGAGCCAGAACTCCTCGGGTGTCGGATCAACTAGTGTCTGCTCAACATTACCCAGCATCGCTTGGGTGAAATATTTGAACTCTTTCAAGCCCTCAACATTGACCTTCGCCAGTTCAGCCAATTCCGATTTGTCGTATTTGCCGTCCTTGTTGGTATCGAGCCCCTCGATGGCCATGGCGGTATACATCTCATCAAACGCCCAGACATGATCGAACGATTTAATCGCACCCTGCTCGATATTGATTGTCGTCGCCGCCGTCACATAAACATGCGGATGTGCTTGAGCCGTTGACGACAATGCCGCCACGCCCACAACCAATCCGACGGTCGACGCCGACAAACGCGATCTAGCCCTCGAGCAAAATGCAATAACCATGACTGAACCTCCAGCAGAGCGGACAAAAACCCGCACGGCAAACCTAATCAAGAATCCAACTCCAAGGCTCATTTAAGACCGCCCACACCAAGCGACAATGCGCCAAATGATTTTTGACCATCAAAGCTCCGCGACTAAGCATCACCCTGCCCCGCCTAATGCACGAGCACTAAGCAAAAACCTTAGCTCGAGAGCCACAGCAGACACTCAAGCCCCGTGCACGCACATGGCAGTCTAAAGACATCATAGCTGTTGGCTCTTGACTGTAACAATATAACATATATACGACTACACATCTGGTTTAATAGGCCGAAATGCGGAGCGTTTTCATGGTCATCCCACGCTGCCTAACAACGATTGCGTTGACGCTCGGCGCCTTCGCCGGGGTTCCGGGCCTTGCGACCGCACAAGACGCCAAGCCTCGCGTCGTCGTCACCATCAAACCCGTCCACAGCCTTGTAGCCAAGGTCATGGGCTCAACCGGTACACCGGCGTTGATCGTCGACGGCAACGCTTCGCCACACACCTATTCGCTCAAACCGTCTGACGCCAAAGCGCTGACCGACGCCGAAATCATCTTCCGCGTCTCTGAACGTCTCGAACCATTCACCGCCAAAATCCGCAATCCCGGCTCGCGCCTGGTCACTCTCATCGAGGCCAAGGGCGTGACCACACTCAAAGCGCGCGCAGGTGGCCCGTTCGAGAAACACATAGATACGGCCAATGTCGGCAAGAGCCATGCCCACGATCACGACGCGCCAGCAAAAGGCGCATCGCTCGATGGACACATCTGGCTCGACCCCGCCAACGCCAAGGCCATGCTCGATAGCATCGCCGCAGCACTTTCCACAAAGGCGCCCTCCAACACTGCAACGTACAAAGCCAACGCCGACGCCGCCAAGCAAGAATTGGATGCACTATCGCTCGAAATCGCGATGACTTTGAAAGGTCTGGAAAACAAGCCTTACATCGTCTTCCACGATGCTTATCAGTATTTCGAGCGCCGGTTTGGATTGACCGTTGCAGGCTCCATTACCGCCGATCCCGACACCCCGCTCAGCGGCAAGCGCCTATCTGATGTTCGCAAAAAAATCACGTCTCTCGGCGCCACTTGCGTCTTCGGCGAACCGAACTTCGACACCAAGGTCATCACAACAGTGACCGAAGGCACAACAGCTAAGACAGGCACACTCGACCCCGAAGGCGCATCGCTCAAATCTGGGGTCGATTTTTACGAAGCCCTTCTCCGCAAACTCGCCGCTGACGCCAAGGCATGCCTAACTGGAAATTGAGCGAGCACCACATCACTCGCCCAACACCGCCTGCAAGTCGCCAAGCGTGGCGAGCATGTCGGAGCCAGAGAAAATAAAGCTGTCGACTCCCGCAGCTTTGAGCGCGACGTCGATGTCTTTCGGACGCCCGGCAATGATGACCCGCTTAGCCCCCGCAGTCTTGAGCACCGATGCCGTCGCTTCGCCTAACTCGCCATAAACTGCGTCCGACGAGCAAATACAGGCAACCGTCGCGTCGCTGTCGGCAAAGGCTTTGCCCGCATCTTGCGATTGCGTAAGCTCCGCGCTGACAATGCTGTCGATGCCACCAGCGGCTAGATAGTTCTTGATCCACGTCGCCCGTGCGCCATGCACAGCAAGCGGACCAAGACAGGCAAGAAACACCGTCGGCTTATTACCGGTCCGGGCTTCAAG
>JABFRJ010000214.1 GCA_013141255.1 Hyphomicrobiaceae bacterium | reverse complement strand
GTGGGTGGCTTGCGACCGGGGACGGATCGTACTTTGCGCGGACTGGCGAGCCAGATGGCTGCGGCTGAAGTGAGCGAGCAGCCAATGGCCAGCGCAAAAGCCAGCCGGTAACTGCCGGTTGCATCGTAGATCAGACCTGTGATCCAGGGCCCAGCCGCGCCGCCGCCAATAAGGGCGACGGTGATGGTGCCAAAGATCGCGCCGTAGTGTGGACCTTCGAAAATCTCGGCGACGATGGGGCCCATGACGGCGGTGAGTGCGTAGCCAAGGAAGCCTTGCGAGATCACCATGAGATAGAGCAGCGACGGCGACGGTGTGTTTTCAAGCGCGATAAGAGTCGCGTAGCAGATGGCGAAGCCGAGGCAGCCGACGGTCCATACAATCTCGCGGCCGATGCGATCGGACAAGGCACCGAAGCCGATCTGGCCGGGGATGGCGACGGCACTGACGATGCCGAGCGCCCAGGCAGCAACGAGCGGCGTGAAGCCAACTTCGATCAGATATTTGGTTTGATGCACCTGTACGGCGTACCAAGCAACGAGAGCGCAGAAGTATCCAAGTACGATCCACCAGAAGCGGCTGGTGCGGATCGCTCGGGCGAGCGTCCATTCAATCGCGGCCCATTGCTTGTCGACGACGTTGGATATGTCGCGTTTTGGTGTGTCGCCTGGACCTGCTGAGGCCCCATCGGGCAAAAGGCCGATGTTTTGAGGTTTGTGCCAGACGAACAGATTAAGCGGACCGACGACGCCGATCACAATCAGGCCCATGACCACACAGGACTTGCGCCAGCCATCTTGAGCAATGATGGTTTGCAACCATGGCAAGATGAGAATGGCACCTGCGCCGACGCCGGAAAAGGCGATGCTGATGGCGAGGCCGCGTCGCCGTACGAACCAATTTGGCAAATAGAGTGATTGGGCGGAAAAGCTCATCAGGTTGGTGCCTGCGCCAACGAGCAGGCCGAGGGTTGCATAGAGATGCCAGGGCTTTTCGATCAAAGGGGCCAGCAATAATCCGGCGGCGAGCAACACCACGCCGAGTTCGATGAGCACGCGGGGGCCGTGGCGATCCATCATGTGGCCGACCAAGGGGCTTAAGATCGCCGACACAAGGAAGCCAAATGAGAAAGCACCTGAGGCGAGACCGCGCTCCCAACCGAACTCGCTAATGAGGGGCGGGAGGAGCAGTGAAAATGCTGTGCGCGCCGTTACGCTCACGGCCATGGTCACAAAGGCGATGCCGACGATCACCCAGCCGTAGTAAATGGGCAAATACCGCGTCCAGCGATGGCGAGGCTCAACCATGGAAGGAGACTGGCATGGGCAGCGCGATTGGGTCGGGCATGATTTGGCTCAAAACGTCGATGGTGACTTGGGGACTCATGACTTGGCCATGACTTGGGGACAGCTACTGCTACCAATTTATGGGCCAAGCCACCGCTCCCGGCTACCACTATTGCATGAGCATCTGCGCCGCTTTCGTCGCCTGCCATGCACCCTGCCCTTTGCTAGCCTTGCCGCGAGACGCAATTATAGGCGAGGGTATTATGGCACCGGTACTGTTTCGCGCGCTGAAGTCTGCAGTCAATGTGCCGCTGGCGTCCATGGGTATGCGGATTGAACGGATCGACGACCACGATTGGAGCGATGTCGCGAACTATATTCCATTTGAGCGGACGCTCGAAGCGGCGACGGCACTGGGACTTTCGATCGGCGACTACGTCGATACAGTGATGAATGGTGTGCCAGGATCATCCCGGCAGACCATCGAAAAGATGGCGGCTTGCGGCGTGTTTGACGCGCAGGTGAAAACAATTGTCGAAGTTGGGCCGGGCACGGGGCGCTATTTGGAGAAAACGGTCGAAATCGCTCGACCGCAACTTTACGAAATTTATGAGACGGCGGGCGCGTGGTCTAACTATCTGACTGAAAAATATGCGGTCGTGCATCAACCAACAGATGGTTATTCGATGGGGGCAACTGCTGATCGCTCGGTTGACTTGGCGCATGCGCACAAGGTTTTTAGTACCGTGCCGTTTCTGGTGACGTGTAGCTATTTTCGAGAATTTGCACGCGTGGTCCGTGGCGGCGGTTGGGTTGTATTTGATATTGTGACCGAACGATGCCTCGATGCAGAGGTAATGGAGACCTGGGCCACAGCCCCTGGCATTCGCAACGGATCTTATCCCTCCGTTTTTCCGCGCGACGTCGCGATCTCATTCTTTCAAAGCAGCGGGTTTGAGCTGATCGATAGTTTTATCCTGCCTATGCCGCCGGGCACCACCGAGTTGCTGGCATTCAAGCGAAGCGCGTAGGTGGGATTTGAAAAACCTGAGACAAGCCGTGCTGCTTTCAAGCGCCGACCGCGTCGTTGGGCTTACGGTCAACTTTGCGCTGAACGTGATTATTTCACGCCTGCTAACGCCGTCAGAAGTTGGCGTGGCGCTGATTGGCACGGCAACGGCCGTAGTTGCCATCGGAATTCGTGATTTTGCGACGCCTGCCTATTTGGTGCAGAAGCCCGAGATCGATGCGACGGATGTTAGAACCACGACAGCTTTGAACGTAATTTTGGGCGTCGTGGTCGCAGCGTTACTGATGGGCGTGGCGCCGCTGATGCAGCGTGTATATGGCGATCCGCGGTTGACGACGTTCTTTACCGTCGTGGCTATTGCCAATATTGTCGAAGCCAGTATGGCGCCGATGCAGTCGTTATTGCAGCGTGATATGAAGTTTCGAA
>JABFRJ010000394.1 GCA_013141255.1 Hyphomicrobiaceae bacterium | reverse complement strand
CCTCATCCTACGTATCATTTCGACATGTCTTGCCACGGCTCATGAGGGCAATCATTGATCCAAGTTATAGCCCCTCTGTGCTATGGTTGGGACCAAGCATGTTGTATGGATTGGAACTGGAGAATTGTTCGACAGCTTATAAATTCGTTGATGGCTTCAGCCAACCCGCGAGCTCAATCAACAGAATGGATGCTGAGTAGAGTAAGAAGCCTCTCGATCGCACCACCCCATGAAGAATCCTGATTGACAACGCGTTATCCGGTAGTGCAGCATCGGCTTCTTGTCAGCAGCCAGCCCACATTGAATTGGGTGAGCCGGTAGCTCAGTCGGTAGAGCATCGCCCTTTTAAGGCGAGGGCCCTGGGTTCGAGTCCCAGCCGGCTCACCATTAAATCAACGATTTCGAAGATCCTGCCTTCAACGACCCGCCCAATTGTGACAGATTTGTGTCATAGGGCGGTCGGTGTTCCAGCACGTTGACCCCGTCCCTCAAGCTCTCAGGACAATGATGCGCGTAGCGCTGCGTCATCGTCCCGGTCTTGTGACCGAGCAGACGTTGGACCTTGTACAGATCAATCCCCCGTTGCACCAGTCGCGTCGCGAACGTATGTCGCATGTCATGAAAGCGGAAGTCGGGAATGCTTGCCCGATCCCGTGCTTCACAAAACTCCCGAACCAGGAAGCGTACTTGGAGCGCATTGCTCAGCGGTGTCTTGAATACCGGTCCCGATGACGCACCTGTCGCAGCCTGTTTGGCTGCTAGCAGGTCGTACACCGTGGTGTTCAAGGGGATCGTGCGGCGTGTGCCGTTCTTGCTCTTCATCACGATGAGCGTCCCGCGTGTGAAATCCACATCCTGCCACAGTAGATTCAGGATCTCCCCTTGCCTCATCCCGGTGTTGAGCGCAAAGCGAATGATTTCTTGAAGCCAGGGTGACGAAGCGGCCAGGAGACGGTCTTCTTCGTCGGCAGTCAGCCAACGATCCACTTCGTTCCGCACTTGCTCAAGGGACACACGGTGCATGGGATTCTCCCGGCACCATTCCCATTCCCGCATCGCCAGATTGAAGGCATGCCGCACTAGCTGGAGTTCTTTGTTCACAGTTGCCGGTGCTGCGCCTTCCAGGCGTCGTTGCACTTTGTACTCTGCGAACATTTTCGGCGTCATGTGGCCAAGCAATTTCTGACCAAACGTAGGCAGGAGATGCTTGAGTGCTGATTGGTCCCTAATCCCGCTCTTGGGCACTTTGAGGGGCGATCGTTCTACAAGATAACGTTCCATCATGTCGCCGAACGTCCGGTCCTGTTCAACACATTTGTCGAAGAACACTCCCTCGATGATCTGGCTCTTTACTTTCCCCAGAATTGCTTCTGCAAGCCGCTTCTCTCCCGTACCCGTGGATCGCCGAATACGTGACCCCTGATACATCACATCCATCCACCAAACCTTCCCTCTTTTTACGAGTCCCATTCTATTGCTCCTTTCGGAATAGGCTCGCTATGCTGGTTTCCCCAGCGGCAGTATAGACAGCTCGCTTGGCCCGCTCAATTAGGGCATCTACGTTGTCGAGCGGTCGCGTGACGTGCTTCTTTACAAGTACGCGGTCAGCTTGTCCCATCGGCACTCGATATCTCATCAGCCACTGCTCAATCTCGGACTCATCGAATCGGAGGACGTTACCGAGTCTCACGGTCGGGATTCGGCGCTGACTGGCCCAGGCGTAGACCGTTTTCTCTTTCACTTGGAGGCGTGTTGCGATGTCTTTGACTGTCAGAAGAGGGCGGTTTCAAGTTCCAAGTGCACCGGGTGAATGATGGCGCAGGTGCGCATAGACTTCCAGCGGCGTCGCAAAATCGAGACATTTCCGTGGGCGCGAGTTCAGCCGATAGGCAATGGCGTTCAACTCTCGCTGGGTATAGCCGGACAGGTCTGTCCCCTTGGGCAAGTACTGGCGCAGCAGGCCATTGGTATTCTCGTTGGTGCCGCGTTGCCACGGGCTGTACGGATCGGCAAAAAAGATTTGGATCGCAAGCCGCTGAGCCAACTGCTCGTGCTCGGCCATTTCTTTGCCCCGATCGTAGGTCAGGGTTTTACGCAGTGCGGCGGGTACGTGCCGGAGTGTCTTCGTAAAGCCCTGGCGGGCACTCGTCGCATCCGTCCCCTCCATTCGCGCCAGGATGACCAGGCGCGTCGTCCGCTCGACCAGCGTGCCGATGGCCGACTTATTGCGAGCCCCCTTGAGGATGTCGCCTTCCCAGTGCCCCGGCACGATGCGAGTGGCCACGTTGGCGGGGCGCTCGGCAATGGACGTCATGTTGGGGATTTGGCCTCGTCGGTCGATCCCGCGCGCCCGAGGTCGACGCGCCTTGCGCGCCTGACGCAGGGGCCGCCAGCAGTTCGCTCCGCAGGGTGCCTCGGGGCAAGCTATACAAGCTCGCATAGATGGTCTCGGTCGACAGCTGTATCCTCATGTCATTAGGATACGCGCGGCGAAGCCGCCCGGCAATCTGTTCGGGCGAGCAGCCCTGAGTCAGCTGCGTCTGGACGTACTGCCACAGCCAGGGGTCCGCAAGTTTCCGCGGTCGCCGGGGCTGACAGGCGCGACCGGTTGCCACGGTGTGGGCCGTGCAGGCCCGATACGGTCGGCCCCTCGTCACATTGCGGGCCACCTCGCGGCTCACGGTGCTGGGGGACCGCCCCAACACCGACGCCATCGTCCGGAGCGAATGGCCGTAGGCCAGGCCCAGGCTTAATG
>JABFRJ010000048.1 GCA_013141255.1 Hyphomicrobiaceae bacterium | reverse complement strand
ACGATGGCACTCCGCTTGAGAAGCGCCGCGCCGAAGTCGCGCAACGGATCGCTAGCCCGCCCAATCATCCCAAGCCCTCGCGCACTGAGAAGATTGGGGCTGACATGGTGGCGCAGTTCCGCGGCTATCTCGAGGGGCAGTCGGCGGTCGTAGTCGAGGTGCCGACCAAGGAGGCTATTCCCGGCGCGATTGCGCAATACTTGCGGTCGCAAAATTTAGCGATGGTGGTGCGTTCGGGGGCTGATCCCTACTTTGCCGATGTGCCGTGGGCGCGTGAGGCGACATTGACCATCAATCATGGTCAGGCACACCCCAAAGACGAGACCGGGCTCGCGCACGCGCGCGCAGGGATCTCTGAAACGGGGACGCTGGTGCTCACGTCAGGTGCGGAAAATCCGGTAACGCTCAACTTTTTGCCGGAAACGCACATTGTCGTCATTGAAGAACGCGACATTGTCGGCTCATACGAAAGTGCGTGGGGTAAAATCCGGGAACGCTTCGGTAAGGGTTTGATGTCGCGTACCGTCAACTTCATCTCGGGCCCGTCGCGGACGGGTGACATTGGTGGTCGCATAGTGATGGGCGCGCACGGACCACGGCGGATGTGCGTCGTGATCGTGAAGGGCTGAGCGGACTCGAACTAAGCGGCTTGATCCAACAGTTGGTCGATTTCACGAACCAAGTCTTTGAGATGGAACGGCTTCGACAAAACCCGGCTGTCCTTCGGCGGTGCGGCGTCGGAATTCAACGTCACAGCGGCGAAGCCAGTGATGAACATGATCTTGAGGTTTGGGTCGAGCTCGCTGGCATGGCGGGCTAACTCGATTCCGTCCATCAATGGCATGACGATGTCGGTCAATAGAAGCGCGAATGGTTTTTGCTTCAGACAGTCGAGCGCATCCTTGCCATTAGGGAACGAGGTGACGCTATAACCGGCACGAACCAGGGCACGCTCGATAAAGCCACGCATCGACTCGTCGTCTTCGGCCAAGATGATGCGTTTGGGGAGCGACTCTGAGGGTTGTGCCGTCATTGTGTGCGTCTCTTGAGCGTCAAAACTTGGTGGGTGAACGAGGCAGATGAGATGGTACGGACTGGTCTGCCGATTGCTTCCGTTGCCATCAGGCTGGGGTCGTTCGATAGCATAAAAGTTGCATCAACGTCTTGGTGTTCTGCAGTGAATTGAGCGCGACTCATTTGCGATTGTGCTTCAAGTCTCTGTATATGCCGCAACCTTGGCGTAGATTTGGTAAAGATGGAATAAATACTCGGCGCATCTGCATCTTTCGTCGCCATCGTCTTGACGCGACATGACCGCTATACTCATACCGTTGGGGAAGAAATGCCAATCTGATGTAGTATTGAACGCCGACCAGCGCACGACTGCCCAATTTTTTGTGCGAGTAGTGGTAAGGTTGCAGGCGTGAACTGAGTGAGCTGGGTCCTTAAGGACCACTGACTGATGGGTCTCTGGGGGAATGTATCGGTATGGTTCCTGTTGCGTTGTCCGATGTGATTGCGGTTGGTGAAGTGCCGACTGCTGACGAAATCACGATTCTGGCGAAGGCCGGTTTTCGAGCGATTTTGTTGACACAGCCCGAAAATGAAGTCGCGCGGCTGTTGTCCAAAACCGAAGTGGCGGCCAAGGCTGCCGACGCGGGTATTGCCTTCGCCTATGTGCCGATTGTAAGCCGCCGACCGCCAGCGTCTGATGTCGATGCATTTGTGGCGGCACTGGCGAAATTGCCCCGCCCGATCTACGCGTGCTGCTATTCGGGCGCGCGCACTGCTGCGGCGTGGGCGTTGGCTGCAAGCCGAGATCTGGCGCCTGATGCGGTCATGAGCGCGTGCACGGCTGCGGGCTATGACGTGAGTTTCCTTGCGCCAGAACTTGCGGCGCGGGCGGCAGTTGCGACGGCGATAGCACCGCCCGAAACGGTCGCAAAGGCGATACCTGTGGCAGCCATTTTGCCGTCTGGCGTGGCGACAACAACCCCCGTCACGCCACCTGCTACTGCACCTGACATGGCGCCTCCTGCAATACCTGCGCTGCAGCCCAGCGCGCTGCCACGCGCGGCGACGGCGGGTGGATTTGCTGTTGCAGGCTGACGCTTGGTGCCTTGCATCGGCGTGGCTAGACTACTCGTCTATTCGACTTCGATTTGAATGGCGGTACGGCCTTGTTGATCGGCACGAATTGCGGGGCGCTCGACAGTTTTCTCTGCGTTACGCACACCTCGACCACGAGTGCGCGGCGGTTTGGGTTCGCCATTGTCACCGCCATTGGTCCAATTGCGCAGCATGAACGCGCGATAGTCGCCGAGCGAGGTAAAGCGCTGTTTTTCAAAATCGTGGCGCATACCATCAATCCACTTCTGCGAGCTTGAGCAGACGCCAACGATGGTCTCGCGACCCTTTTCTGCAAGGCGGAGTTGATAGGGGGCGGAGGCGGCTGGCACGCGCAGCAAGCGACCAGCTTCCAAGGTATTTGAAGGCTCGAAATCGTTGGGATAAATGACAGTTGCGCGGCCGTGTGGGTCGATCGTCAAGACGGTTAGATTGCAGGTGCGATTGACGCGAGCCGAGACACTGAGCACTTCGCCGGATTTGTAGCGCACCTTCTCGGTTTCAAGCACAAGCTCGATTTCTTCGACGCTGTCGGTCGGCGCGGTCGTTTGTGTTGGGCTGGACGTGGCGGAATGCGCGGAGGCGGAGGTGGAGGCGGCGCCGCCCGCAAGCAGGGTGTGGATTTCCG
>JABFRJ010000419.1 GCA_013141255.1 Hyphomicrobiaceae bacterium | reverse complement strand
CGTCGGTTCCCGCCCCCCTTGTGGGGGAAGGTAAGGGAGGGGGGGCAATGACCCGAAGAAAGTGGTTGACCGGAGGGAAATGAACTCGCGGCCTGACCCCACATGTCCAACTCAGCACCGACCAACCGCATAGCCTTCGCAACCCGGTCCCCCACACTGTCCGCAACCGCCCGCTCAAACGCCGCACATAGATCCGCAATATCTTGATCCCTAAGCGGCGCCAACGCCTGCGCCTGCACCCGTACCGCCGTCTTCAACCCGGCAAATGAGAAATGCGGCTCCTCCCGCCCCATCATCGGACGCGGCAGCTTGAAACGCGCGCCATCACCCTTGCGTGCCCACCGCTCCACCTCCGGCCCGCCTGGATACCCGAGCCCCATCAGCTTCGCCGTCTTGTCGAACGCTTCCCCCAGCGCATCATCAATCGTCGTCCCCAAACGCCGATACCGCCCGACATCCTCGACCAACAACAACTGCGTATGCCCCCCCGACACCAGCAGCAAAAGATACGGCGGCGCCAATCCCTCCGTCAGCCCGACGGTGAGCGCATGGGCCTCCAAATGATTGACCGCCACCAGCGGCGTCCCGTACACGGCGGCGATGGCTTCCGCCGTCATCACACCCACCATTACGCCGCCGATCAAGCCCGGCCCCGCCGTCACTGCAATCGCGTCGAGATCACCAAACCCGACACCCGCAGTCGTCATCGCCTCAGCGATAATCTCATCCAGGCACTCCACATGCGCCCGCGACGCCAGCTCCGGCACCACGCCACCATAGGGTCGATGCTGTTCCCACTGCGACCTGACCACATTCGACAACAGCTGACCACGGCCATCCGCCGACCGCACAACCACCGCCGCCGCCGTCTCATCGCAGCTCGTCTCAATTCCGAGCACAAGAACTTCAGCTGTCTCACTCATCCGTCCCGCCTAGCACTCGCACCGCACAAGGGGAAGTGCGCTTGTCCGTCCGCCTCAACACCAACGCCCAATCTTGCCGATTGCACTCCGCTCAATACCCATTACTGTGCCCAAAAAATAAAACCGGAGGTCCAAGTGAAAAGTCGTATTTCGCGCCGCACGGCAATTGCAGGCAGCTTAGCAGTCGCAGCATTCCCGCGCCCCTCACTTGGCCAAAGCGTTAAATTCGGCTCCAAACCCATTCGCATCATCTGCGCCTTTCCCGCTGGCGGCCTAACCGACCAGTTCGCTCGCGCCTACGGTGACTACATCGCCGAAAAAACCGGCCAGCAAGTGATCGTCGAAAACCGCACCGGTGCAGGCGGTGGTGTGGGCGCGGTCGCCCTCAAGCAAGCCCCCAATGACGGCCACACGCTGATGTGCACCGTGTCCGCCACCCTGCTCGGCAATCGCGTCCTCTACAAAAATTTGCCGTACGACCCCGACAAAGACTTCGCCCTCGTCGCCCTGATGTCATCGGGCCACTTACCCGTCGTCGCCCACAAGTCGACTGGCGCTAAAACCATTGCCGAATTCGCCGCCTACGCAAAAACCAACAAAGTCTCCGGCGGGTCCTACGCGGCAGGTTCCTTCGCCCATATTGCTGTCAACGAAATCTCAAAACAACTCGGCTTTGAGTGCCCCATCGTGCAACACCGCGGCGAAAGCCCCATGTGGCAAGACATGGCGGCAGGCGTCTCCCACATTGCCTGCGGCAGCTACCAAGCCTCCCGCATTGTGCTCGACGGCGGCCACGGCCAAGCCATTGCCGTCCCCACCTCGAAACGCATGAAACGCCTGCCCGACGTCCCAACCTTCGCCGAGCAAGGCCTAACGGCTCCCGTCTTCCAACTTAAGAGCTGGACTTGTTTCGTCGCACGTGGCGATACACCGCCCGAACTCGTCACTGAAGCCTCGAACATGATCGTCGACGGCGGCAAGACTCCTCGCCTCGCCAAGATTTTGGACACCTTCGGCATCGACGATGGCGCCGTCGGCCAGGTCCAGTTCAAAAACATAATGGACACGGAAGGCCCCATCTGGCTCGACGCCGCCCGCAAACTAAACCTGAAGCAGGAAGGCTGACGTTACGGTTGGCTGGTTAAGGAGCGAATAGCTCCCCCAAAATGTCATCCCCGGGTGGAGTGAAGCGCAATCCCGAGGACCCAGCCTTCCAGAGTTTCCGATGCCTGCCGGTGTGCCGAACTAACACTGCTAACGCATCTTCAACATGGCTGCTCCCGTCACGCCGACCAGCACGGCCAGCCAGCACACTCCCAGTCACAACAATCACCCGGACTTACATCCGGGATCCTGACCGTCAGAAACGCCCTCGATGCCAATAAATACGGCCTCTTGCTGTATCCAAGTAGTATCCAAAAAGCTGCGCCTTCCCCCGCCACTCCGTCTTGAAACGGTGCGCTTAGAACGAGGAACAATGCTGCGGGGTGCGTGGGTCATGGTGAGAACGTAACTAGAACATTGTGGCACGTCAACAGGCCTAGAAATGGGAGCACCCCTCCAAAAACCGGCCCTCAAAACCCACCAATTATGGCAGCTCGCTCGTCCCAACCCGCCAACACTGTCCCCCACCACTTTCTTTCCCTAAACCTGATCCGGTGCTACACCCCGCGCAATCCTACTCTCTGCACGCCCATTCGCCCCGAGACCCCCCGTGACTTCGACGCCACCTTCAGTATCCCCCACGTCGGCCCCGCAAACGAGTTTGCGCATCGGCACCCGCGGCTCGCCGCTGGCCCTGGCTCAGGCCCACCAGGTCCGCGATGAACTGATCGCCCTCGGCCAC
>JABFRJ010000010.1 GCA_013141255.1 Hyphomicrobiaceae bacterium | reverse complement strand
CCGCCGCACGCGAAGCCGCCATCCGCCTGCACGGCCCTGAAGCCTTCGATGCCATGAAAAAAGCCGGTCAGCTCGCCGCCGCCGCCCTCGACATGCTCGTCCCCTACGTACAACCCGGCGTCACCACCGAGCGCATCGACGATCTCGTCTATCATTTCGCGCTCGATCATGGTGCCCTACCCGCAACCCTCAACTATCGCGGCTACAAATATTCGGTCTGCACCTCAATCAATCACGTCGTCTGCCACGGCATGCCTTCGCCCAAACCTCTGCGCGACGGCGACATCCTCAATATCGACGTCACCCTTATCGTCGACGGCTGGCACGGCGACACCTCACGCATGTACGCTGTCGGCAGCATCAACCGCAAAGCCGAACGCCTGATCGACATCACCTACGAGGCCCTGCTGCGCGGCATCGCCGCCGTCAAACCCGGCAACACCACCGGCGACATCGGCCACGCTATTCAATCCTATGCCGAAGCCGAGCGCTGCTCTGTAGTGCGCGACTTCTGCGGCCATGGCCTCGGCCAAACTTTCCACGCCCCGCCCAACATCCTACATTATGGCGAACGCGGCGAAGGCGTCGTCCTCGAGCCCGGCATGCTCTTCACCATCGAACCCATGATCAACTTAGGCAAACCCCACGTCAAAATCCTGCCCGACGGATGGACAGCCGTAACGCGCGATCGTGAACTCTCCGCCCAATTCGAGCACACCGTCGGCGTCACCAAATCCGGCTGCGAGATTTTCACCGGCTCCCCCAAAGGGCTCGACAAACCTCCCTATCTCAGGGCAGCATAAAGGCACCGCCCAGACAAACTTAACAGACGATCATAAATGCTCCACTCTGGAATAGCGCGAGTGACCAAGCCAACAGCCCCCTCCGCGCCCCACCGAGTATCAGGTACGAACGAAGACCGTCCCGGCCTCTTCGATCTGAGCCGCACGATTGATCAAAAAACCGCGACGCCTCTCCCCGCGTCCACGCCATCCTCCGCGAAGGCGACAAAATCCACTCAAAATCTTTTCAATTCAGGCGGCCCCGAAGGCCACCGTGAACGCCTCCGCGCCCGCTTTCGCGACGGTGGCGCCGACGCTCTCCCGGACTACGAAATGCTTGAAATGATCCTGTTCCGCGTCTTTCCACGCGGCGACACCAAACCTTTGGCTAAAGCGCTGCTCAACGAATTCAGATCCTTCGCCGAGGTCCTCAACGCCAGCCCCGCACGCCTCAAAGATGTCAAAGGCGTCGGCGACCGTGTTGTCGACGAGCTAAAACTCATCCGCGCCACCGCCACACGCTTGATCCGCGCCGAAGCGGTAGGCCGCGAGGCCTTCAGCAATTGGCATGCCGTGCTCGACTATTGCAAAGTCGCCCAAGCCTACGACGACAAGGAACGCTTCCGCATCCTCTTCCTCGACAAACGCAACCAATTGATTGCCGATGAAGTCCAACAAACTGGCACCGTTGATCACACACCCGTCTACGTGCGCGAGGTCGTGAAGCGCTCCCTTGAACTATCGGCCACCGCCATCGTACTTGTTCACAACCACCCCTCGGGCGACCCCTCACCTTCGCGCGCCGACATCGACATGACCAAGACAATCATTGAAGCGGCCAGGCCTCTCGGCATCACAGTCCACGATCACATCATTGTCGGCCGCAACGGCTACGTCTCACTCAAAGCGCAGCGTTTGATGTAAGTGCCCATCACGACATCCGCACCGAAACCACACGCGCGTTAGCCCAAAATTTACCCTCTCGTGATCAAGTAACGATCAGTAGTTTTGTACTCTTGTTGTGTCCTGTCGCGTTGAGGCGTTGCCATGTCCCCGTTGCGTTCCGGCTTCGTGCCGAAGTCTGTCCTCCTATCCGCCGCACGCTTTTGCGTGATCGGCGCAACAGTCGTGAGCGCTGGCTGCGCCGCCAACAAAGAGCCATCCTACGTGCGCGGCCCCGGGCTACAGCGACATGCCGCCGTACCGATCCCAAAAGCTGAATTAGAAGACGACGGCCAGCCCGTGCAAAGCCCTCCAGCCCGCGCAATGCAGGCAGAAGAAGACGATCCGACGCAACCCTGGAGCCCCAATTACGGCAAACCCGATTACGTCGCCCCTGCACGCCCTGCCAAGCCCGCGTTTAATCAATCCCAGCCCTTGCCCAAGCAAATAGACGCAACACTGAGACCGTCATTGGCGGCATCATCGCGTGGCCTACGCGCTATGACGGATGACGAAGTCGACACCATCCAGCAAACGGCCATTGCCGCCCACGAAATGCGCAATCGCTAAACGCTGTCACATCTCATAAGCACGGGTGAATTTTTGCTCGCCCGTCCGCGTGAACCTAATAACGCGCGAGCCCTGATCGCGCGCCGCCCAACCCGCTTCAAGTGCATGATCAAGGATCGCCTTGCCGAGACTTCCGGCGAGATGGTTCCGCCGCGAACTCCAATCAAGACACGCCCGACACATCGGCCGCCGCAACTGCTCAAGCGGCTCCATTTCAATCCCAATCGCTTGAAAGAACGCTCGACCACTGCGCGACGGTAACAATCCATCGTGCCCAGCCATCAGATACTTTCGACTGATCAATCGATCAAACAACGCCACCGCACGCTCCCCCGCCAAGTGATCATAACAAACCCGCGCAGCCCGCATCTCAGGATCTTTCGGCCCCGTCCGAATAGGCCTGTGGCCAGATTTTTCAGCAAGCCCCATCAACGTCTCAAGCGCATGCGCCACATCACCATTGGCGAGCCTGAAAT
>JABFRJ010000219.1 GCA_013141255.1 Hyphomicrobiaceae bacterium | reverse complement strand
CCGGCGATCACGGCACCGCATCCACCAGTCCAAGCGGCTTCATTGCATCAGCTACCGTCGGCTACAACTATATGTACACACCCAACATCCTGATCGGCATCGAAGGCGATCTCGGCCTTTTGAACGTGTCCGCAGACGACAAAGTCGTATTCGACGGTCACGTCTACAAGACGCGTTTCGGCCCCTGGTGGGCAACCGCCCGTGCTCGTCTCGGCTACACCTCTGGCAATCTCTTAGGATATGTGACAGGCGGCGCGGCAGTCATGGGCGTTGACGAAGTCTCCCTTGGCAACACACCAGGCGAAACCGCCACCAATGCCAGCTCGCGCGCGGGTTGGGTCTTAGGCGCAGGCGTCGAGTACGCACTATCGTCGTCAACCACTGCAAAGCTTGAATACCTCCACCTGGACTTCGGCACCATGAACGGTCTGAGCGCCAATCGCGAAGACTACAGCTTCAGCAATACTCTCAACATTGTACGCACCGGCATCAACTTCAAATTTTGAGGTCAACATTGCGAGCAACGCGACGCACTGATCATGAGCTAATTGCTGCGCTCAGTGCGCGCGCCCCCCATGCTTGAAGGGAAAGAAGCCAGCAAAGCGCAAAAATCGCAGCACTTCCTATGAAAATCCGAATTTCCTTGCAGAATAGACCAGCAACCTGTAGATGATCATTGTCCTAGCTATACAGTTAGAACGTGAGCGCGATTGCGCTGCCGAAGATCGAAACGCCCACGACATTGGTTCGTGCGCTGCAAATTCTTCCAAATCAATCGCTAGAAATCACTGCATCACGCAGTCGATATCGCTATTGTGCGCCCGCATCTCCGACTATTCGGGTTGATGTTCGAAGCACTGTCACAAACGAAGCCTATGAAACGCCTCGGCCACAAAGAGTCGGGCAATGTCATAAATTTTGGAAATCAAACGTAATGCAAATACATCAGCCGCACGCTCGCGAATTTACGCGCGCATACAAACCATCACGGCGCTCATGCGCCATAGGTCACTCTACAACAACGCCCCACGCAAACCCGCATCGTCCAGTCATCGCGGCCCTAGACACACCAACACCTCCGTCTGGCTTCAGCACCTTGGTGTCGGAATTTCTCGAAGAGTGCGGCTACTCAGACCGCTAACTAGCAATCAAAAAAATCGACCGCTCAAACAAGATCCTTCGGATTTACCAACTGAACGAGCGGCTCTCCCCGAACAAACCGGGCGATATTATAGAGAAACAAGGCATCCCAACGCGACCGCGCGCCACTGCCACCAAACGACGTATGGCCAGTCATACGCACGTTTGGGTGCCCCCAGAACAGACTGTCAGCTGGCAACGGCTCTTGATGAAAAACGTCAAGGATCGCCGTTGCTAGGGTTCCGCTATCCAGCGCCAAAAGCAACTGCGCGTCGTCGATCAATGCACCACGCGCAATATTGACCAGGATAGCGCCAGTCTTGAGGGCATTGAAAAACGACGCGTCCACAAACCCACGTGTCTCATCAGTGAGCGAGCAAGCCAACACGACGATATCAGCATCACCCAAAAACGATTTCAAATCCCCCATCGTACCAACACGATCAATAACTGAAGACGCCTTCGGCGTTCGCCGGATCACGTCAATCTGAGCGTCAAAAGCCTTCACCCGCTTTGCTAGTTCTTCACCAATTGGACCAAATCCAATAATGAGCCAGCGCGTCTGCGATATTTCGCGAAATGGCGTTATTTTCCACTGTTTCTCGGCCTGCAACTTTCGCTGCAACTCAATCGGCTGCAGAACACTCAAAACTTGTCCCAAGACGTACTCGGCAATCGCAATCCCCTGCGCACTGCTGTTGCAAATACGCGTACCTTTTTCCGACAGCTTCTTGTAAAATGGATGATCAAGACCAGCGTTAAAAGTTTGCAATACACCAATCGATTTGCACCCAAGCATCATATCAAAGGCTTGATCCCGAAAACCATCAGTATTCAAATGTGTGCTCAACCAAACGTAATCCAACGCAATCTCACGCGGCGCCATCTTCACACCATCGACAACGAACATGCCGTCCCGTCCGAATGTATGTACTTTTATGTCCAGCCCCAGCGCGTCGAGCCGCGACCCGATATGCGCAAACGATTGATCGAACATACCAACGACCACGGCCATGGTGCCCCCCCTACATACATCTGCAAGCAAATTGCCATCGAGAATCGTGCAGTCACGGCAGGCTCAAGAACGCTATCGTTGCAAAGGCGCTTGCGTCATGCAGCGGCGCCACGAATAACGAACGCTTCAAGATCAAACCTTAATCACGACCTTACCTGTGCTTGCACGCCGATCCAGCTCGCGGATCGCATCGCCCGTCTGCTCAAGCGGAAAAACCTTGTGCACATGCGGTTTCAATTTACCGGACGCAACCCATGACATGAGCTCCAGCATATTTGCGCGATGCGCGCCGGGATTGCGCGCCACATGCGCACCCCAAAAGACACCCACAAGCGAACAGCTCTTGAGCAACAACAGATTGAGCGGAATGCGCGGGATCTCTCCCGCTGCAAATCCAATAACCAAATACCGCCCGCCCCAATTCATCGCTCGGATTGCTGGCTCGGCGTATTTGTCCCCAACACAATCGTAGATCACGTCGACTCCCTTGCCGCCGGTAGCTTCACGCAACTTCTCCTTCAGATCGCCCTGACTGTAGTTAATCAAGGCGTCCGCGCCACGCGACTTACACACCGCAAGCTTTTCGTCCGTCGACGCACACGCGATGACCGTCGCAC
>JABFRJ010000228.1 GCA_013141255.1 Hyphomicrobiaceae bacterium | reverse complement strand
GTTCTTGGCGGGCGAGCGCGCCGATCCCGAAACCATCAAATGGGCCGAAGCACAATTGAAAGTGCCCGTCATCGATCATTGGTGGCAAACCGAAACCGGTTGGGCCATTTGCGGCAATCCCGTCGGCCTCGGTCAGTTGCCCGTCAAGTACGGTTCCCCCACCGTGCCGATGCCGGGTTACGATTTGCAGGTGCTCGATAGCGTCGGCAAGCCCGTGGCTGTAGGTGAAACCGGCACGCTCGCCATCAAGCTACCTCTGCCACCCGGCGCTCTGCCGACTCTCTGGGGCAACGACGAACGCTTCCGCAAAAGCTACGTCTCCGACTTCCCCGGCTACTACTCGACCT
This sequence comes from Hyphomicrobiaceae bacterium, assembly GCA_013141255.1. Taxonomy (GTDB): domain Bacteria; phylum Pseudomonadota; class Alphaproteobacteria; order Rhizobiales; family Hyphomicrobiaceae; genus JABFRJ01. The sequence goes on along the minus strand of JABFRJ010000228.1, from coordinate 2,437 downwards.
CCGACGCTGGCTTCATTGACGCCGACGGTTACGCTTACGTCATGGCCCGCACCGACGATGTCATCAACGTCGCCGGTCATCGTCTCTCGACCGGCCAAATGGAAGAAGTCATCGCCAAGCACAAGGACGTCGCCGAGACCGCTGTCCTCGGCGTCGCCGATCAGATGAAGGGCCAGATCCCCGCAGCGCTCATCGTTCTAAACTCCGGCGTCAATCGCCCAGAAAAAGAAATCGAAGCCGAAGTCATCAAGCTCGTGCGCGATGAAATCGGCCCGGTCGCCGCGCTCAAAACCGTCGCCATCGTCAAGCGCCTGCCGAAAACCCGTTCAGGAAAAATCCTGCGCGGCACCATTCGTCAGATCGCCGACGGCGAAGCCTGGAAAATGCCTGCCACCATTGACGATCCCGATGTGTTGGGCGAGATCACCGAAACATTGAAAGCCCACGGCCTCGCAACCAACGCCAAAGCCCCAAACGCTTAAGGCCGTGTGAAGTTTCGCACGCCAAATTAAGAACCTCCTCCCCCTTGATGGGGCCCCATCAAAAGGGGGTGCACGATGTGCCGTGAGTTAGCATCGCTAACTCATGTGGCACATCAAGAGGGGGTGGTGCTCGTGTTGCGCTGCCATGAAAAGCGCACACCCCCGCGTCTCGCAACCACGCTGTGTTTTAATGGTGGCTGTCCCTAGTAATCAATCTGTGAAAAGTCGAGTGCCTGATTTTGATAGTTTGGATTGCCATTCGCATCAACGGGCGAGCGTGCGTAAACATAATCGCTCAATAACGCGTATACTGTTGCTAGATTCATTGATTCCTCGCAGTCTCTTTACTCAAACGGGTGATCGACGACGACCAGATGAACTCATCGCGTTCAATGATGGCGTCGTGGGGTGCAAAGTATAGTGTTGCGCCCTCAGAGGCACCAATTTCACGTCCGTCGACAAGTATGGTTTGCCTGAACGGTTCGACCGTTACAGGATACTTCGGACCGTTATGCTGAGTGGGAGGGGAGCCGATGTAAGCCGTCGCAACATTGCGATAACAATATGCGAAGCCTTGATCAGCGCCGCCTGCGACATCAAATGACAGGGTGCTCTTTCGCGTGTCCCGAAGTGCAGTGGTCGCCCAGGGATATCCAAACTCAGAACGATATGGGATCCGATGACTCAGGCCAAATTGCGCGACATGGTTGTCGAAATCGCCGCCAACAAGGTTCTTCCTTGAACGGCTGCGCGCAATACCAGAACGGTTTTCAAAGCCAATCCGTCGAGCGCGCATGTACGGCACTGTACTTTCCTCATTCGCGGACTTCATCTCAGCTCGAATAGCAGCGGCGGCAGCCGGCGTTTCGATCAAATCCAGAATTTGATCCCGTTTCAACAACCAGTAGTTCGGTTTGTCGGTGGGCCAAAATTGCTGGACATTGTCTCGTAAGATTTGAGGCAGCCGCAATCGCACCATTGAATAACAAGCCAACCCGTCGTACGCCGACAGTCGATAGTCATCTTCACCAAAGAGAATGTGTCTTGGCGGATCTCCTGGATTGAAGAAACTTCGCCCGGTGGAATGTTCTTCCGCCACATCCGCCAAAGGCACAATATTCCGCTTCCATAGTGTTTTGCGCCAAACGTCGTAGTTTGCGCGCTCTGCCTCGCCGATTGTCGCCTTGATAAACTTTAGTTTTGACACCGGCTGCGCATAGGCATCCTCGTGAAGGTACGCGATCATGAATTCGAGGTTCTTAGCATCAGGTGCCCAGAACAGCACCGGCATGTAATCTTCTGGAATCGGGTACTTCTTAAAATCTCGTCCGCAGATGCCTGGTGTTTGCACAAGCACGCCATGGCCCTGATCCTCGATCCCGTAAATGTAGGGTGCCGAATAAGAGCGCGCACTACGGCCCTCGCCGACAATTTGACGGCCAACCGAGCCACATGAAATTACGACATGCAAATTGAGCGGTTTACCCACATGCTCGAGTTCGACGTTGAGATTATAGAATTGACTCCACTTGATCGTGCCGTCATCACGCGAATACAATTGCAAAAATAGCGACGGGCCTCCCAACAGCGCGTTCAACCACCCGAGCCACAAGAAAATTGCGACGACCGGCGTCAACACCATCCCACCCAATATCCAAGGCCACTTCTTCATCGACCTAAATTCCTTCCCTCGACGATCCGAATTGCTTCCGGCATCAGATCATCACCCCCAAGAGGGTTGAGCCGATGCTACTTATTCGCCTAACTCTCACGCAACCTAAAATTTCACACGCGACTTCAGCACCCGCGTATAACCGGCAACCATGACACGTAATTTTCTCTCGCTGATGGCGCCGCCTCGTGTAAAACCACCAACAATTACAACGTCCCGGAGAGTATCATGTCATCGCGCCCATCGCAGTCGTCGCCATTACCCAATGGCATCAAACCAGAGC
>JABFRJ010000297.1 GCA_013141255.1 Hyphomicrobiaceae bacterium | reverse complement strand
CGGCTTGCGTGCGGCTGTCAACACCGAGCTTTTGTAAGATTGCCGACACGTGGGCTTTGACTGTGGCTTCGGAGACGTTGAGCTTATAGGCGATCTGCTTGTTGAGCAGGCCTTCACCCAACATGCCGAGGACGCGCAATTGCTGTGGTGTCAAAGTCGAGAGTTTGGAGGCGAGCTGTCGATCTTCGGAGTTGGTGTCCACAGCTTTATCGAGCCCGTCAGGGGCCCAGACGCCGCCGTCGATGACGACACGGGCGGCCTGACGGATGTTTTCAACCGGCAGTGATTTGGGTACATAGCCCGAGGCGCCGAACTCGAGACAGCGACGGATGGTGGATGGATCGTCGGTGGCGGAAACGATGATAACTGGCAACGACGGATGCTGGGCTTTCAAGGACATCAAACCGGCGAGCCCTTGGACACCAGGCATCGAAAGATCGAGAAATATGATATCTGGCTCAGGGCTCTGCTCAAGCAGCGGAGCCATTTCCTCCAACGAGCCCGCTTCGTCAAACGTCGCGCCTTTGAAGGCGGCGCTGAGCACTTGGGACAACGCGCCGCGAAACAGCGGGTGGTCGTCAACGATGATGAACCGACTTGCTGCCATTGTGGTTCCTACCGTTTAAGAGGGCCGTTTAAAATTGCCGCTTATGACGGCCGTGTGAGCGGGCTACTCGTGACAAAGGGGGACCTGTGTGACGAGCCGCCTTAAAACATGCGTTTACATCGCGTTGAGGTCTGAGGTGCTATTCAGACTGCTCCGCGCAGCGGCGTCAAATCTTTTCAAGGCGAACAGGCTCTGGGTCCTTGTGTGCACACTTATGTTGCTCATGCATACACAGGACTTTGACCTGAACTTTGAATACCGCAAGGTCTGTCGGTAGACGATAGCTGCGGCAACCACAATTAGCTACTTTACTGAGACGACTATGGTTGAGAGCGTGCAACTGAGCAAAACCCACCGGAGACACCGCAAATTTGCCATTAACCGTGGTGTTGTTGGGGTATGATTGGTTTGGGTTAAGACTTGGGGGATCCATGATTGAGTGGCAGGAGCGCAAACCCTATTGGCGGGACACAAAGTGGCAAATGGTGGCGTCGTTGGTGCCCTATCTGCTGGCAGTCTTGTTGCTGCCGCTCTATGCCGATGGACTGAACGGTCGGGGCATCTTGGGCATGCCGCTCGGGTACTTTGTGGCTTGTCACGCACTTATCGTGGTGGCGGCTGTGGTGGCGACTGGGTTCGTCAATCGACAAGACGCCATTGATGATTGGCATGGAGCGAAAGAGGACCTGTAACGGGTCGCTTCGAAAAATCATGGCCATTGTTCGTCGCTCTCGTTTTATCAATCCGAAACTCGGGACCTACTACAGCATATTCACCAGTGCGTTCGTCTGTGTTGTGTTCGGTGGATTGATCCTTGAGCAGATGGGCGCGACTCGGAACACGCTCGGCTTGCTCATGCTGGTAGCACCAGTGCTGCTTGGGGGGGCGCTTGGTGCTGCGAGCACGACCCACACGGTACAAGATTATTTTGCCTCTGGACGGCGGACGCCGTCATTCTTTGCAGGATTGGCGCTGGCTATTACGACGCTGGGAGGCGTCGGTTTTGCTTCGATCACCGGCACAATGACGCGTTTGGGTATGGACGGGTTGGTGTTGGTGTTGGGGTGGCTTTCGGGTTTAGTGCTTACGACGGTGTTGATTGCTCCGTTCCTCAATAAATGCGGCACATATTCGCTTGCCAGTTACTTTGGTCTGCGTTTTGAAAGTCGCATTCTGCGCATGGGGATGGCGTTGTTTTTGTCAGTTCCCTGCGTTTTTATAGCGGCGGCGGAACTCCGGCTCGTTGGGCAACTGGGAGCATGGCTATCGGGTCAGTCCGCTGCTCTGGTGCTGATTGCCGGGGCAGCGCTAATAACGACACTTGCGGTCCTTGGCGGCATGCGCGCGCTGACGTGGACTGCGGTCGCGTGGGGGATCATCGCCATTGTCGCCATTGCCGTGCCCGCGACGATCGTATCGCTGATGGTCTCGAATTTACCGCTACCGCAAATGCTGCACGGCAACGTTTTACGTGGCTCTGCCGGGCTTGAGCGCGCTCAGGAACTACCGGTCATGATGGCACAATGGCTGCAATTTCGAATGCCAGGTGTTGGGCTTGAAGCCTTCAGCAATCGATTTCTTGCGATGTTTGGCAATGTAGGACGTGTCGCCATGCCGCTCAGCATTTTGGTGATTGCGACTGGAATCGCGGCCATGCCTGCAACCGCTCAACGGATCGGCACGGTACCGGGCGTACATGATGCGCGCAAAGCATTGAGTTGGGCTGTGCTTGTGGCCGGTTTTCTACTGCTGACACTGCTATCTATTTCAGGATATTTGCGCGGCTACCTGGTGCAACAGGTGGTTGGCGCGGCGGGGGATCGTTTGCCCTTGTGGTTCCAATCGCTTGAACAATTGGGCTTGATGGAGGTTGCGTCCAAGAGCCGGACTGTGACCCTCACCAGCGTGCTGATGCAGCGGGACGCGGCCATCCTTGCTTTGCCTGTGGCTGCCGGATTGCCCCTAACGCTGGTGTTATTGACGCTTGGCGGGGCAATGGTGGCGGCCCTTGCCGCGGCGATGGCCCACATAGTTGCCCTTGGTACACTGCTCTCGGAAGATCTCGTACATGGTGCACGACGCGCGCCACCGGATGATAATATCCGGCTGCATAGTGGACGCATTGGCATGATTGCTGCGGGTGGCGCCGCGACATTGCTCGCGCTATCGATCCGTGATCCTCTGGTATTGGCGCTGGCTGGTTTGACGTTGGCTGCGGGCGGTGCGTTCCCAATTCTTCTGCTGTCGATTCTTTGGAAGCGTTTGACGCGGTTTGGTGCCCTCTTGGGGGCGCTGACAGGTATGAGTATTACCGGAGGATTGATGGCGCTGGCGGCGATGGGGGCCAGTCCATTGCCGATGGTACTGTCGGCAGCTATTGGTGGCCCTCTGTCATTTCTGGTTGCGGGATTGGTTAGTCGCGTAACACCTGCGCCTAGCCGCCGCATGATGGAACTGGTGCGTGACATGCGTGTTCCTGGTGGCGAGGCGATCTATGATCGCGAAACTCGGCTTTTGAAACGTGGGCGGACTGCGATGACGTCCGTACGACTTGCCTAAGCGGCACGACGGCAGGTATCGATAGCCCAAGCAAAATTACTCCCCGCCCAAAGGCGCAACGGACACTTAAACCTTGCGACACGGGGCAAAGGACAGCAGCATGCAAGCGAGAGAGCGATACACTCTTTATCCACCGATTGAGCCTTTTCGCCAGGGGCGCCTTGCTGTCACGGACGGGCACGATATTTATTTTGAGCAGAGCGGCAATCCGGCAGGTCAGCCGGTGGTGGTTATTCATGGCGGCCCTGGCGGCGCTTCAAATCCGACCATGCGCCGGTTTCACGATCCCTCGCGCTACCATATCATTCTGTTTGACCAACGCGGCTGTGGCCGCAGCCTTCCGCACGCCAGCCTCGATCAAAATACGACGTGGGATTTAGTGGCCGATATGGAGCGTTTGAGGCTGCATCTTGGTGTACAGCAATGGCAACTTTTCGGCGGCTCATGGGGGTCGACGTTGGCGCTCATCTACGCGCAGACGCATCCCTCGCGCGTGCTGTCATTGATCCTGCGTGGGATCTTCATGTTGAGGCCGGAGGAGATCCTCTGGTTTTATCAAGACGGTGCAAAATGGCTGTTCCCAGATTCATATTCTGAGTTTGAACGACCCATCCCCCTAGCTGAACGCGGCGATATGGTGCGGGCTTACTATCAGCGGCTGACCCATTCGGACAGGAGTGTGCAGATTGCGGCGGCGCGCGCATGGTCGATCTATGAAGGATCGACCCTGTCATTAATCCAAGACCCTGAGCGGCTCAAATTGTTCTCGACTGATCAATACGCTATCGCGTTTGCTCGGATTGAATGCCACTATTTCGTCCATGGAGGATTTCTTGAACATCCTGAGCAAGTGCTCAAAAATTCGGTGCGGCTGAAAGGGCTAGCGGCGACTGTGGCGCATGGGCGGTATGACGTGGTGACACCTCTGAAGAATGCGTTTGATCTTAAAACAGTTTGGCCTGACCTTGAATTGCGGATTGTGCCTGATGCGGGTCATGCAATGACAGAACCAGGTATGATCCATGAGTTGATCGCGGCGACGCGGCGACATCAAAATCGGATATAGTTTGATGAGTGGGACGTTCTGCGTGATCGGCGCGACATGACTAGGCGAGGGTAGCCATGAAGATTGCAATTGTTGGTGCAGCGGGTCGGATGGGGCGCGAGTTGGTGAAGGCCGTGCACGCGACCGAGGGGGCGACGCTTGCGGGCGCCATTGAGCAGAAGGGTTCAATCGCAGTTGGACAAGATGTCGGTCTGCTGGCCGGACTTGGTAAAGTGGGTGTCTTGATTTCGGATGACCCGCTGTCGGTCTTTGCCAAAGTGGATGGCGTGCTCGACTTCACGGTGCCAAAGGCCACGATCGAATTTGCGGCGCTGGCAGCAAATGCGCGGATCGTACATATCATCGGTACAACGGGTTGCTCCGAGGCGGACGATGCCAAGATCAAAGCGGCGGCGCGACATGCGCGAATCGTTAAAGCTGGCAACATGAGTTTTGGCGTTAATTTGCTGGTCGAATTGGCGAAACGGATTGCGGCGTCTTTAGACGAGGACTTTGATGTCGAAGTTTTAGAGATGCATCACCGCATGAAGGTTGATGCGCCGTCGGGTACTGCGTTGATGCTTGGCGAAGCGATTGCCGAAGGACGTAAAGTGTCGCTTAAGGACAAGGCTGTGCGGTCGCGCGATGGGGTGACGGGCGAGCGCAAGCGCGGCGACATTGGATTTGCGACACTGCGGGGGGGCGCTATCATTGGCGAGCATACCATCATGTTTGCCTCCGACACGGAGCGGATCGAGATCACACACAAGGCGCAGGACCGTGGCATGTTTGCGCGTGGAGCAGTCAAGGCCGCGCTTTGGGCGCACGATAAGAAGCCGGGCCTCTACAGTATGAAAGATGTGTTGGGGCTTTGAGATGCGAAAATTTTGGCTTTTACTGACTGTTGTATTGGGCGTTGTTGTTGCAGCATTTGCTGGAGCGCTGACGTTTGGTACAAGCACACCGCCCGCGCGGCTTGGCGCGATCAACGATGCCATTAGCTCGCGCAATCTTGCCGGACTGCCACCCGCTGAGACATTTGCCGCTCGCGACGGTGAGAAGCTGACGTTTCGTAAATATATGGGCGCACCCAATAGGGCCGTCGTTCTAGTGCATGGCTCTACAGGCCGGTCGGAGTCGGTGCATGAACTGGCGAAATACCTGAGTGCACTGCCGCAGGCACCAACACTCTACACGCTCGATATTCGCGGACATGGCCTGAGCGGGCAGCTCGGCGACATCTCGTACATTGGTCAACTTGAAGATGACTTAGCTGATTTTCTGAAAGCCCGGGCGGCAGTGCAACCGAGTGCGACTTGGTCTTTGGTTGGTCACTCTTCAGGCGGTGGATTTGCGCTGCGAATTGCTGGCAGCCCGGTCGGCTCAAAATTTGAGAAAGTTGTCCTATTAGCACCAATGCTTGATCCGCGAGGCGCAACGTATCGCCCCAATGGTGGTGGCTGGGCGGCTCCGTATATTCCGCGTATTATTGCCCTCAGGCTCTTAGAGAGCGCGCGCGTCTCGCTGTTTCAGAACCTGACCGCCATCGCGTTTGCGCCGCGTGACGACGGTACAGTGCCGACGTACACCTATCGCCTACTGCGAAATTTCGGAGTTGATGAGGCCTGGCCTGGATACCTTAAGGCTGCGCCGCGTGCGCCGGTGGTGTTGGTTGGAGGAAAGGACGAACTGTTTGTGCCGGAAGCGTTCGGCCCCATGATGAAATCGGCGCGAGCCGATGTGGACGTTACGATCCTACCCGGCCTCACGCACATGGATATGGTCTACCACCCGGATGCGCTGCAAGCGATCGCACGCGCGTTGGGGCTGCGTTAGGCTGACGGCACAATTAGGGACTGTCCGGTCATTTCTACGGGCTGGGTTAGCCCCATGAGATTGAGCAACGTGGGGGCGACATCGGCCAAGCGTCCTGCTGATATTTTTGCGCCACCGCGACCAAACAAAATCACCGGCACAGGGTTGGTGGTGTGGGCTGTGTGCGGCTCGCCGGTGATGGGATCGCGCATCAGTTCGCAGTTTCCATGATCAGCAATGACGAGGAGTGCGCCCTTTTGGGCGGCCATTGCGTCGACGATGCGACCGAGGCACGCATCCACGGCTTCAACGGCCTTGATGGCGGCGGGCAGGCTGCCCGTGTGGCCAACCATATCTGGGTTGGCGAAGTTGAGCACGATCAAGTCCTGCTCACCAGACGCGATGGTGGCGACGGCTTTGTCAGTCAACTCAGCGGCACTCATTTCGGGCTGAAGGTCATAGGTATCGACCTTGGGCGATGGCACGAGTATGCGCGTTTCGCCGACGTTTGGCTGCTCGATGCCGCCGTTCAAGAAAAACGTGACGTGCGGATACTTCTCGGTTTCGGCCATGCGCGCCTGCTTCAAGCCTTGTTTGGCGACAAACTCACCTAATGTGTTGGTGAGTTTTTGAGGCGGAAACATCACTTCGACGCCTTTGGCGACATCGTCGTACTGCGTCATGGTCAGGATTGCGGATGCTTTAACGTGGCGCACACGCGGGAAGGACTTGAAATCCTCATCAACGAACGCTGCGAGGATTTCGCGCATACGGTCGGAGCGAAAATTGAAGAACAGCATCGCGTCGCCATCACGCATGCCATTGTAGTCGCCGATGACGGTCGGCTTGATGAATTCGTCCGTAACGCCCGCTTTGTAAGATGCGTCAATGGCGGCTGTTGCTGTGGGGAAGCGCTCGCCCTTAGCGTCGGCAATCACGGCGTATCCGTTCTCAACGCGTTGCCAACGGTTGTCGCGGTCCATCGCGTAAAAGCGACCAACGAGCGAACCGATGCGGGCGGCAGACGGAAGTTCGTTGCTAAAGTCAGCGACGTACTGGGCTGCGGATTTTGGCGGGGTGTCGCGGCCATCGGTCATGACGTGGACGATAGATTTTATGCCTTCTGCAGCCAAAATTTTGGCGAGTGCAAGGGCGTGGCGCTGATGGGAATGGACACCGCCTGGGGAGATTAGGCCCGCGAGATGGCAGACGCCATTGGTTGCTCGAAGCCGAGCGACAAGCTTGGCGATGGCAGGATTACGCGCGAGTTCGCCGGATTCTATGGCGTGGTCGATACGAGGCAGTTCCTGCATAACGACGCGACCGGCGCCGATATTCAAATGACCGACTTCGGAGTTGCCCATCTGGCCGTGCGGGAGACCTACATTGCCACCTGAGGTGGAGAGTTGCGCGTTGGGACATGTCGCCATGAGATGGTCAAAAACGGGCGTGCTGGCGAGGACGACGGCGTTGTCTTCGACTTCAACGCGGCAGCCCCAACCATCAAGGATCACAAGCATTACGGGTCGTGATAGTTGCATTTCGTGGCCTCGATTGTGACTTAACTGCGCGCGCTTGTGGATTGCCGAATAACGCCGCAAAACAGGGCTTTACTGATCTTCACATGGCAGGTCTGGTTCTTTACTGCATCAATAAGTTCACTGCCATGACATAACGCTGGGCGACTATGTAGCCAAGGGTCGCAAGTCCGGGCTGGAGGTCAGAAATTGGGAGCAAGGCGAGCATGACGGAATTAAGCAAGGTAACGACCATGCTTAGTCAGTATGAATGGTTGACCGACAAAGATCAGCGCGATCGGTGGGTTGGTGTCTATATTGGCGTTCTAGCCGTGTTTTTAGCGGTCTGTGGCATGGGCGGCGGCAACGCTGCCAAGGATGCTACGCGGGCCAATATTGAGGCGTCGAGTACGTGGAATTTCTTCCAAGCAAAGAACGCTCGGCGCAACCAGATCCGCCTCCAAGTCGACGACATCGAGTTGCGGTTGGCGACAGACGGGTCCTTGAATGATGCGGCCAAGGCCAAGTACCAGGAGCGGATTAAAACCTATAAGGAGCTCGATGCGCGACTGACGTCTGACAAAAAGAGTAACGAGGGGCTTGATGAGCTGTTCTTGAAGGGCAAGGCTTTGGAAGCCGAGCGCGACGTGGCGATGCGGAAGGACCCATATTTCGACTACGCACAAGCGTTGCTCCAGATCGCAATCGTGCTTGCGACGGTGGTGCTCATTGTGCCGCAGGTTTGGCTGTTGGGGGTGAGTGCCGTGGTGGGCGTGTTGGGAGTTATTTTGATGATGAACGGGTTTACGTTGGCAGTTGCAATCCCCGGTATCGGCTAAGTCAAATCGGCAATTGCACCTGTTTTATCGGGTTTGGTCGCGGGAAGTTGTGCCAGCATCCGCCGTTGGGCCATCGCCCCCTACAAATCGGTGACCGAATAGCCTATATGTAGGCAAGCAGCAGCCGTTCGCGACTGCTTGGAGAGCCATCAGACCTATGAGCAGCCCCCGCATTCGCATGTCTGTTTTGAAACTTACGCCCGCAGCCGCGGAGCGCGTTCGCAGCATCATGACTAAGAAAGGACCGGAGATTGCCGGTCTTAAGATCGGGGTCAAAAAGGGTGGTTGTGCGGGTATGGAATACACCATGGACTGGACCGATACGGTCGGCAAATTCGATGAAGTGGTGGAGCAGGATGGTGCGCGTGTGATCGTTGATCCGAAGGCAGTTCTGTATCTGCTCGGCACGGAGATGGATTACAAAGTCGATAAACTCTCGGCGCAGTTTGTATTTAACAATCCGAACCAGGCGAGCGCGTGTGGATGTGGCGAGAGCGTGAACCTGTTGCCGGCGTCGAAAGAGGCGCTTGAGGCGGCGAAGGGGTGAGGTTGGGCGCGTGAGCTATGTCTGAAGCTATATTTGCACGCAGCATTTCATCCCCTCCTGAATTGCAATTGTGTTGACTTCCTCTGGGTGTGGCGCCTCCCCCATCAAGGGGATGGAGATTGATTTTGCTGCAAACGATTGCATTCGTAACAAGAAAAGGCCGACGCTTAAGCGCGGCCTTTTTTGTGTCGCTGTTGATAATCGCAAGACTATTAGCGGACCCAGGTTTCGCCTTTGCAGACGATGCCGCCGAGGACACAGCCTTTAAGGTTCAGAGCTTTGGGTCCTTCGAGCGTTACCACGCCGCTGTAGGTCTGGCCGTCTTCGGTGTTGAGCAGGTCACCCTTCCAAACGTTGTCGCCAGTTTTGGCGGCACCCGACATGATCTGTTTACCGGCGGCGCCTTTAGTTGGCGAGGATACAACCGTGGCGCAAAGCTTGCCGCCGCAATTGGAGAAATTGACCTTGGCGCCGTTGGATGGGCGAGTCCAAGTGCCGTAGGGGTCGGCTGCGTGAGCGGTGGTTGCGGCGAGTGCGATGACGGCTACGGCTGCAAGGATACGATGACGCATGAGATAGTCCTCCCGAGTGATTGTGCTTGCTGGTTTTCATTGTCCAGTGACGGATGTTACCCCCGCCTGCTGTTACCAACTTCCATGACCTTTACGTCAGCTGCAAGGCCCTCTTGCCCGGCTCCAGCCGAAAACTGATGTCCGGCATCGGATAAAATGCGTACGCAACCGGTTTTGCAGTCAGAGGGATTTTCCTGGCTGCGCCTTGAGACCGGCGGCGGCGATGCCGGCAAGGGCGCAGATCTCATCGTTGTCGGAAGTATCGCCCGAGATGCCGACAGCACCGATCACTTCACCGGCCGCGTTGCGCACGAGTACGCCCGATGGAACTGGCACGAACTTACCCTGAGCAATGGCGCTCATGGCGGTCATGAAGATTGGCATCTTCTGGCTACGCTCGAACAATTCGCGACTGCCGAAGCCGAAGCCGAGTGCTCCATAGGCTTTGCCGGTCGCGATTTCGACGCGAAGGATACCCGAGTTATCTTCTCGCTTGGCCGCGACGATGTGGCCACCGGGATCGAGCACGACGACGGTCAGTGGTTCGAATTTCATCTCGCGGCCTTTGGCGAGGGCTGCTGTCATGATGGTGTCGGCGATAGCGAGTGTGAGTTTGGTCATTTGGTTGGTCTTGCTCGTTCAGAGATGAGGCGCGGTCCCGTGTCTGCGCCGCTGTGTTTTTTTGCGCGTGCAGTTTATCCGAAAACCGCTTTACACTTTTCGGACTGCACGCGAGCATGACGCACCGCGCGCAGGACGACATAGCGTTAGGCGATGGCAGCAAGCTCTTCGAGGATGGCTGAGCCCATGTCTTTGGTTCCGATCTGGCGCATGTTGGGTTGCATGATGTCCCCCGTGCGAAGGCCACGACCCAGCGTATTGGCGATGGCTTTGTCGATCTGGTCGGCTTCCCTGCCCATATCGCAGGAGTAGCGCAGCGCCATGGCGTAGCTGGCAATGGCGGCGATGGGGTTGGCGAGGCCTTTACCGGCGATGTCTGGGGCTGAGCCATGCACGGGTTCATACAAGGCGCGGCGTTTGCCGGTTTTGGGATCGGGTGCACCGAGCGAAGCTGAAGGCAACATACCGATTGAACCGGTCAACATTGCCGCTTCATCGGAGAGCATGTCGCCGAAAAGGTTGTCGCAAACAATCACGTCGAACTGCTTGGGGTTGCGAACAAGCTGCATGGCGCAGGCGTCGGCGAGGATGTGCTCGAGCTTTACGTCCTTGGCTTCCTTCTCGTGCACCGCTGTAACAGTTTGGTTCCAGAGCACGCCGGTGATCATGACGTTGCGTTTCTCGGCCGAGTGGACGAGATTGCGGCGCTTACGGGCGAGATCAAAGGCGACACGGGCGATGCGCTCGATTTCCGGCGTGGTGTAGACGGTCGTATCAACGGCGCGGCGCTGGCCGTTTTCGAGCGTTACCATTTCCTTGGGCTGACCGAAATAGGTGCCGCCGGTCAATTCGCGCAGGATGAGAATGTCGAGACCTTCGACCAGTTCGCGCTTCAATGATGAGGCTTCGGCGAGTGCTGGATAGCAAATCGCGGGGCGTAGATTGGCGAAAAGGTCGAGGTCTTTGCGAAGACGCAGCAGGCCCGCTTCGGGGCGCTTATCGTAAGGCACTTTGTCCCACTTCGGACCACCGACGGCACCAAAGATAACAGCATCAGCGGCCATGGCCTTGGCGACAGTTTCATCGGTCACAGGTACGCCGCTCGCATCGTAGGCGGCGCCACCAACCAAAGCTGTTTCGGTCTTGAAGTTGACCTTGCCCTTTTTATTGAAGAACGCGACGACGCGCTCGACTTCGGCCATCACTTCGGGGCCGATGCCGTCGCCGGGGAGCAGGAGAAGGGAGTGCGTGGTCATGGATATTGCTCGCAATTTTTCGTGATTTTGGCGGTTGATGGCCCCCTTTAAACGCTGCGAGAGCCCGATGCAATTGCTTTACATCAAAGACCAGGGTGACGTGCGCTGCAAACCAAAGGTAAGGTGCGGGCTCAAACGACAAACAAACATGATCTCTGGGAGGGTTACATGCGCCGCTTAGTTGGTGTTTTGGCTATCGGATTGACGTGGCTGGCGACGATCGGGTTTGCACATGCGCAGGACGCGCGCTACGGCAAAGTGAAGGTGGTCTATCATTTGAACGGCGATGGTGCGCCTGACGCCAAGGGCTACATGCAGGCCATGCGCAATATTCGCAATCACATCGATGCAGTAGGCAAAGGCAATGCTGACGTTAAAGTTGTCATGCACGGCGACGGTCTTGGGATTTTGAAAGTCGCGAAAACCAATCTCGGTTTGCAGGGCGAAGTGGCCGACCTCAAGTCGACGCACAAGGTGCAATTTGTTGTCTGCAAGAATACGCTCACGCAGCGCAAGATCGACCCGGATAAGGATTTGTTTGATGTGGTCGGCGAGGACGTCGTGCCGTCAGGCGTGGCGGAACTCTCGTACTTGCAGACCAAGGGTTATACGTACATCAAGCCTTGACTTGACCTCACGCGCGCTTTTCGACGCGCTATGCGCGTCGGCGCACTCCTTGGTTAGTTGTCGCTTGCGCGATGGACGGGGCGGAGCTTCCGCTCCGGTCGCGCAGTCGCGCTCGTCGGTCTGAAGCCGAGCAGGGTGTTGTGATCTTCGCGTGGTCGCGCTTCCCCAACTGTCGTCCTTGGGTTAGCAAACGATTTCGTTCGCGCATCCCGAGGACCCAGCTACGAGCGAGACGTGGATGGGCTATAGCAGCGCGCTGATACCGCGCGTGCTGTTTTTTTGTTCTCATTTTTTGTGCCCTGGGTCCTCGGGACTGTGCTTCGCTTCGCCCGTGGATGACAATGGAGGGTGGATTTGGTGCGGGTGATTGATGAAGGGGGCCGTGTTAGCGCCGCTTCAGGTCTTTGAGGATTTCGCGGGCGGCGTTGTGGCCGGGGAGGCCGGTGACGCCGCCGCCGGGATGGGCGCCGGAGCCGCAGAAATACAGGCCTTTCAATGGGCTTTTGTAGTTTCCGTGACCGAGGATGGGGCGGGCTGAGAACAGCTGCCCAAGCCCTAACTGTCCGTGAAAAATATCACCGTCAGGGAGGCCGAAGCGCTGTTCGAGATCGAGTGGCGACAGGCATTGACGTGCGATGACTGCGGCGCGGAAGTTCGGCGCGTGTTTGGTGACGGTATCAATTACGATATCGGCGAAAGCACTTTTCTCGTGCTCGTTGGCCCATGATCGGGGCTTCGGCAAATGGGGCGCGACATGCTGCACAAAGAGGCTCGCGACGTGTTGGCCGTTGGGGGCGAGCGAGGGATCGAGTGTCGAAGGGATCAGCATTTCGACGACGGGTTCTTTTGACCAACCATCGCGGCGGGCATCAAGATAGGCGCGTTCGAGGTAGGCGAGCGATGAGCCGATAACGATGCCAGAGGCGTGGTGGGGTTGTAAATTTTTGCCCGATCGACAGATGAAATCGGGCAGTTCGGAGAGGGCGACATTCATGCGGAATGTGCCCGATCCCGTCTCGATGCGGGCGAAGGCTGAGCGAGTGTCGTCGCTGACGGCGCGCTCGGAGACATAGGCGCGCATCAATACTTTGGGTGCGATATTGGAGGCGACTGCGCGGGCGCGAATTTTTTCGCCTGACAGCAGCGTAACGCCGGTGGCGCGGTTGCCGTCATCATCGACCATGGCGACGGCGGCGTCGGTGCGAATGGTTGCGCCGCGTTCGGTGGCGGCTTTGGCCATCGCTTGTGTAATTGCGCCCATGCCGCCTAGCGCATGCCCCCAGACACCGGCTTTGCCATTCACTTCGCCGAAGCAATGATGCAGCAAAACATATGCGGTGCCTGGCGTGTGGGGGCTGGCGTAAGCGCCAACGATGCCGTCGAAGGCGAAGGCTGATTTGACATGGTCATTCTCGAACCAGCCATCGAGGAACGAGGCGGCGCTTCTGGTGAAAAGGTCGACCATGAGGCGTTGATCGTCGATTGTGAGGCCGAGGATGCGGCGGCCGATGCCTGCGCCCTTGATCAATTCGAGAAGACCGCCTCCGGCATTGGGTGGGGTTTTAAGCACGAGGTCGCGCAGGACGTTGGCGGCGCGATCAAGGGCCGCGTCGTAGGCGGGAAGGCGTTCGGCATCGTGCTTGGAGAATTGCGCAATGGCCGCCTGTCTGTTGGCGAGACCGTAGGGCATGACAAGGCCATGCGCTGCATCTATGGGCCAGAAGTTGGCGACGGGGCGCTCGACGATTGTGAGGCCGTGGCGATGGAGGTTGAGGTCGGCGATGACTTTTGGGTTGAGCAGGCTGACGGTGTAGCTGGCGACGGAGTTTTTAAAGCCGGGGTGGAACTCCTCGGTGATGGCCGCGCCGCCGACGACGGCGTTCTTTTCGAGCACAATG
>JABFRJ010000242.1 GCA_013141255.1 Hyphomicrobiaceae bacterium | reverse complement strand
GCCCTGCTGCGTTGCCGCTCATCGCTTGAGCCTCGGGTTCAACACATCACGCACCTGATCGCCAACCAGATTGATTGCCACGATCACAACTAACAATAACACACCAGGAAAAAAGCTGATCCAATACTTCCCCGACAGCATGTATTCAAACCCATTCGAGATCAACAGCCCCAACGAGGGCTCCGTCTGCGGCAATCCCACTCCGAGAAATGACAACGTCGCCTCAAGCGCAATGGCGTGCGCCGTTTGTACCGTGCCAACAACAATCAATGGTGGCAAACAATTAGGCAAAATATGTCGCGCCAAGATCCGCGCGTTGGAAAGGCCGAGACCGCGCGCCGCCTCCACGTAATCTTTCTGTCGCTCGACCAAAGCCGTTCCGCGCACCGTCCGCGCATAGTACGCCCATTGCACAGTCACCAAGGCAAAAATTATCTTGTCGACACCCTTGCCCAACACCGCAATCAGCATCAACGCCAACAAAATAGCAGGAAATGATAATTGAAGATCGACCAACCGCATGATTGCGCCTTCAACCCGCCCCCCTACGTAAGCCGCGCTTAATCCAATTGTGGCCCCGACAATCATGGCAATCACACCACTCATCGCACCAACTAACAAAGATATACGCAGCCCATACAGCATCGCCGAAAACAAATCGCGCCCTGAGCCATCCGTGCCAAGGATATGAATATACCCACCGCCACTCTTGCTTCCCGGCGGCAGCCGACTATCCATCACATCAACTTGTGCGAGATCATAGGGGTTCTGCGGCACGAACCACGGCGCTGTCACAGCCAAGGCAACCAAAATACCGATAACTGCCAACGCCAAAACCGCAATCGGCGACTCCATAAACTCTCCAGCAAATCGCCGAAACGGAGTTTCAACCGTTGGCGCATTCGGCGACGCAACAAGCGTCTGCTGCTGCGAGACCGTACTCATGCCGTCTTATCCTTAAGCCGAACACGCGGATCAAGCAGTGAATAAATAACGTCAACGATTAGGTTGATCACAACAAACATCAGTACGATCAAAATCAAATACGCAACGATGACAGGCCGATCCAACGATTGAATGGACCCAATCAGCAGCTTCCCCATCCCAGGCCACGCAAAGATCGTCTCCGTAACAACCGAGAACGCAACAAGATTGCCAAACTCCAACCCGAGCACTGTCACAACCGGAATGAGAATATTTTTGAGCAGATGCACACCTACTATGCGGCGCGGCGACAAGCCTTTGTCGCTCGCAAATCGCATATAATCCTGATGCACCGCCTCAAGCGTACCAGCCCGCGTCAAACGGGTAACCAACGACACCTTGAGCAGCGCTAGATTAAGCGCCGGCAACGTAATGTGCTTAAGACCGTCCAGCGTAAACAACGACGATGTAATACCGAAGTAAGTCGCTGTTGCGCCACGTCCTGTCGACGGCAACCAACCGAGAATAACCGCAAACACCATGATCAGCATCAATCCGACCCAAAACGTCGGCAGTGAAAAGCCAACAATCGACCCAGCCATGATCGATTTCGACGCAAAGGATTTTGGCTTCAGACCGGCATAAAGTCCCAACGGAATACCGAGAACGACGGCCATGATAATAGCCGTCAGTGCCAACTCAACAGTTGCAGGCATCCGTTGCAAAATAATCTTGAGCGCACTCTCACCAAACACAAAACTCCTGCCGAGATCACCTTTGAGCGCACCCCAGATAAACTGTCCGTATTGTTGCCACAACGGTTGATCGAGCCCCAACGCCTTGATCGCCGCTTCGATTTCCGCCTGATCCGCTTGTGGATTGACCAGCATGTAGATGGGGTCACCCACGACATGCACGCCAAAGAACACAATCAACGACATTGCAAGAACGACAAAGCCGCTCTGCATCAATCGGCGCAGAATGTAGGCAGTCATCCGATGCGCACTCCATTGCCCGCATCAAAAATACTGCCAAGCATCAGACTTGTTCGACCGTTCAGCGTCATCGTGTGATATCTGAAGCGTTTGTATATTCATCGACACGTCCAGGATACTTAAGACCCTTCTTCAAGCCCCAAGTACTTACTGGGTAGTGCGATGGCAACAACGCCGTATCCTGCATGGCAAATTCAGATGCTTTAGCCAGTGCTTCATTGCGCGCCTTGGGATCAATAATCATTTCGGCACTGGCAATCATTTGATCCAGCGCCGGGTTCGAATAGCGCGCCCGGTTAGCAGCACCCGTGCCCTTATCTTTATTGAAACTACCAAGCAGCGGCTTCAGCGAACCCGACACTTCCCCCGTATCTGAACTCCATCCAACAAGGATGAAGGAAAACTCAGGATTGCCGGCAGCCCCTGCTGACGCACGACTAAAGAAAGTCGCCGGTGGTAACGTCTCAACCGCCGTCTCAACCCCAATGCGCGTCAACATCTGCGCAACGGCTTCAGCAATCTTGACGTCGTTGGTATAACGACCATTGGGCCCGTGCAACGTCAGCTTAAATCCGGCCGGAAAACCTGCTTCCGCCAGCAGCTTCTTCGCCCCTTCCGGATCGTACGCCACAGGCTTCAAAGTTTTTGACGTGCCCGGAAATTGGTCCGCCATGAGCTGGGACGCCGGAATGGCTGCGCCTTCCATCACGCGCGAAACAATCGCCTCGCGATTGATCGCTTTCGACATCGCCATACGTACACGCGCATCTTTGAACGGATTTTTGATCGCCGCCCCGTCTTTGCCTTTAACAAACGGCGTCTCATCGCGCGACTGATCCATATGGAAATAAATCAAACGGCGCGACACCGTCTGCACCAAATCGACCTTGCC
Organism: Hyphomicrobiaceae bacterium; assembly: GCA_013141255.1. Taxonomy (GTDB): domain Bacteria; phylum Pseudomonadota; class Alphaproteobacteria; order Rhizobiales; family Hyphomicrobiaceae; genus JABFRJ01. The sequence goes on along the minus strand of JABFRJ010000242.1, from coordinate 11,103 downwards.
GTCTTTTTTAAGTTTTTCAATATCCGTTGTCGGCACGTCTTCAACCACGTCGACATCACCGGCCAACAACGCGGCCACGCGCGCTGGCGCCGCCTTAATTGGTTTAAATGTCAGTTTGTCCCAGAGTGCCTTTTTGCCATGATAGGCGTCATTGCGCGTCAATACGATTTTGTCGCCCGGCACATACTCCGCAAATTTATACGGCCCCGTACCAATGGCGGCTTTGCCAGAGTTATAGTCTTCTGTCTTCGCCCCCTCGCCCGCAGCTTTCGACACGATCATCAGACTCGCCATCGTTTCCGCCATCAACGGAAAAGCTTGAGCTGTCGTGATATGCACTGTCACATCGTCAATCTTCGTTGGCGTCTTGCCCTTAACCACAGAGGCAAAACTTGCTGGGCTATTCGGCACGTTCGGCGCCCTTAAAATCGAAAACACAACATCATCGGCCGTAAACGGTTTGCCGTCATGCCACTTGACGCCCGCTTTCAGTTTGAATTCCCATGTTGTGTCGTTGATGGTCTTCCAGCTCTCCGCCAACCCCGGCAGCAACGCGCCATCCGGTGCCACATGCACGAGCCGCTCGTAAACATGCGACAGCGTACTCATATTCGGTGTTAACAGATGGAAGTGCGGGTCAATCGACGATGGCTCGGCCATCAAGCCAATTTTCAACTCTTGGGCTCGAGCCTCAAATGAGACCAAACCAAGCGTGACCGCGAAACCCAAAACGGCCGACATTTTAAACCGCATTCCAACGCCTCCCAACCCACCAGCGTAAGCGACCAAGTCAAAATTTGGTCGCCCCGCGCCACTCTTGGGAATGGAAGCTAACACAGCGCAGCAATCGAGCAACCGCGCTTAATCAATTTATACGCCCATCCGATCGAGATGGGCGAACGGGCCACAATATCCTACCTTGGCGCCATCCTTACATTGGACGGCGCGGGCCTGTGTCAACGTGGAACAACCCACCGCCGTAATGCTTAAGCCCACCCACGGATCCGCTGTTCGACAAATATGCATAAACGGCTCCCGAGCTGGCACCTGGCACACGGAAATCAATAGCTTCGCCACTCAAATGATAGCTTTTGGACGCCCCCCCGGCAGCCCGGTTTGACGCTTGCGAGCGACAGGTTGATGTTACGCGCACATTACCAAAATTTGACACGAGCCCCGAAAGCACACCCTGCAGCTGGCCCGGAACACAACCAGCACTTGCCTGCCAGGTAATGCCACCTGAAAGGCTCTGCCGCGGTGCCGATGGCCGTTCATTGACCGGACCACCCAAACGCGATGGCGGCGACATTCGCTGAGCTCGCGAACTTGACGACGACCGGGCAGCTGCACGACCACTTTCAGAAGCACTGGCAAACCCACCCGAATTCGAGCGCGACGATTGAATGGAGCGGCCAACCCAATCAGAATCGGTATCTGCTCTCGCGCTCGTGGAAATCACGCCCGCCCAAACAAACGCGATCGACGCCGCGACGGCGGCTCGCGCCAACGAATATTGATGAAGCATAGTGAATGTCCCGGACTTGATACTGATGATTTGAAACTGACGAGATGCACCGCCAAGGCGGCTGCTGCGCCGCAACAAGCATTGATCATCCGTGCACGCCAACCCTCAACCTCTAGTTTACCTTAACGGCCAGCCTATCGAGCTTAACAAATAGGCCTCCGCCGCTGTGCGGAGGAGGCCCAATTGTCGGGTGTCATACGGTGATCGAAAGAGAAACGGCCTTACCAGCTCCGGCGCGGACCATTGTCAATGTGGAACAAGCCGCCGCCATAATGCTTGAGACCACCCACATTGCCATTGTTCCGCAGCGAAGCATAAGCCGCCGAGGCGTTTGAATGAATACGGAAGTCCACAGCATCTCCTGAAAGATGCTTAGAGCGCGGCGCCCCACCAACACGACGGTTATGACCGGCGTTGCGACACGTTGAATTAACTGTCACTGGGCCGTAGTTCGACGCCAACGACACAACGATATTGCGCAGGGTACTGTCGAGACAGCCGGCACTTGCCGTCCAGCTAACATTGCCACCAGAGAGGCTCTTCTTCCGCGTGGGCTTGTCGTCAGCATCCGATGAACGGTTGCCAAGGCTCGCCACCTTCTTAGGTTTTACCTTCACTTGCGGCCGATCTGCTTCAACCGATTTTTCAGACGTCCTCGCCCGCGACGCGCGCTCACGTGACGGCGCATAATCTCCGCCGCCAAGTGATGCCACGCGAACCCGCTCAGTGTTTCCATTGACCGCGCGTTCCGCCGCTTTTGCTTCGGCAATCACAGCATTGGCCCAGTCGTCACCTTCAGCTCGCGCCGGGCTCACAATCGACAAAGCGAGCGGCAGCATCCAAAGTGCTGCGATCAGACCGATAAAAAAGCCATGCGGGTTTGCCCCGTGGTTTTCATTATTCACCTTAGTAATATACTTCCCGTCCATAACAGGTACTCCAGCTTGTCACCGGCCCGCACCGCACCATCAATGGTACGCGGCACCCCAACCGGCCATTGGTTAACTCTCCGCTGACGAGATCGTCCCTAAGGGCATTGTCCCAAAACGGCACCCAAAAAGGCTGGAATTGGTTAACCAATGCGGCTCACGCCGAGCCCACAGCCAAAATAATGAATTAAAAATAAATAAGAAATTTCAATAAATTAAACATTTTAACTAAGATTAAAAGTCCGATCAGGAATTTCAATTCGAAAATGCGTGCCCCTCACGCCGGCCCCATAAACCACCACCTCGATCCGCCCGCCATGCGCAACCACGATCTCCTGCGCAATAGCCAAACCAAGCCCAACTCCGCCCCGTCGCGTCGAACCTTGAAATGCTCGAAACAGATGCGCCCGCGCGACCTCCGGCAGCCCTGGCCCCGTGTCGCGAAGGTCAATGACGACAGCCCCGCCAGCCCGCCGCCCCGTCACGACCACATGCGATCGGCCACCTGCACCAGTTATTGCCACCTCCTCAAGCGCCGCCATCCCTTCAATCGCCTGCACTGCATTAAGGATCAGGTTCGTTAGAACGCGGTAGAGTTGATCTCGATCTGCATCGATCAACAAATCCCCCGGCACATCGATGCCCCAGCCCACCGCCACCCGTTGAGGCATTTCGAGACCGTCCCCGACATCCGCCACCAACGACCGCAATAGAAACATCTCCCGCTTAGGTGTCGGCTCAGCCGCACGACCATACTGCAGCGTGTCATTGCAAAACCGGATTGCCCGGTCAATCGATGCCAAGAGTTTTGGCGCCAGCCTCTGCACCTGAGGATCGGGCAAGCTCGCCAGTCGATCCGTCAACAGTTGCGCGTTCGCCAGTAGGTTTCTGAGATCGTGATTGATCTTACTAACGGCCAACCCCAACGCTGCCAGATGCGACTTCTGCGCCAACGTCTGCGTTAGTTCCGCTTGCATGTGCGCAAGCTCACGCTCCGCCGTCCCCAACTCGTCCCCACGATCTGAAGGGTGAATAATCCGACTGGCATCCTCCGGCTGCGCACGAAACTGCACCATTGCAGCCGTAAGCCTCGTCATCGGTTTAACAAAAAGGGCATTCAAAGCTAAATACACCGGAACCGCGGTCAAAAATGAAATGATGATCGAAATACCAAGCACATTGAGCCCGTGCCGCACCATGGCATTCTTCAGCGACTCAATCGGCATCACCACTTCAATAACATCGCCGGCCCCTTGGTTTGGCTCCCCCAAAACCCGGATCATGGTATCTTTCGGCGTCACGAACACCATGAGTGCGTCCCGCATCAGCGAAAACACCAACAGCGGATTTCGCCACACATCTTCGACCTGGCTATCCCGCAAGTCATACGACGCCGACACCGGCGTCTCCATTGCCTCGCTCAGAATTAGCCGTCGCTGATCCCGCCTCTTAAGCGCGACCATGCGCACCTGCGCCGTCCGCAGCAGCTCTTTCTTGAGTTCCTCCGGAACTGTGCTTTCCGGCGTCACATCCGCCGCCAGCGACGCCAACTGCGCTGCCGCCAATCGATCGTTCAACCAAGACTGTCGAAAGAACGCGATGGACGGGACAAAAATCAGAATTTCGGCCAGCATCACAAACAACAATGTGAGACTGAGCAACTTGGCCGACAACCCCCAGCGTCGCCGCGGGGTTGGCTGAGGCACAAGAGGATCCAAAGCCCCAGGAATTAAAGCAGCCTGGACAGGGTCCCCAGGCACACCCACAGCTTCGGTCGGCTGCACCAATCTCAGTTTGAACGTCCCACCACGCCGCACAGCACCACGCAGCACGCGAAAATGCTTCCGCGCAACCGCACCATCAAAACGGCTGGCGAACCTGCCAAGCAAAGCTTAACTCCCTAAGCTCCAAACGTCCGCGAGAGCTTACCGGCAGAATCCAGACCGAGCAACTCTCTACCCAAATTTCCGCAAGAAACTCAGCAACTTGCGCACAACTGGACTGGAACCTTTACCTGCCAGATAGCCAAACGCCGCACGTTTGTTAATTTCAGAGAACGACGGGTAAGGTGAAATCCATTGCGTCATGGCACTAATCTTCAACCCTTGTGACAACGCCAATGACCACATCTGGATGAGTTCACCGGCATGGGCACCCACAATACCGGCACCGAGAATCCTGCCACGCTTGTCACAAACCACCTTCACCAATCCATCCGTCTCCCGCTCCGCCTGCGCCCGGTCGTTTTCCGAATAGGGCCAACGATAGACGTTGACCGCAATACCGCGCTCACGCGCCTGGGCTTCCGTTAGTCCAACATTCGCGATCTCAGGATCGGTATAAGTAACCCATGGCACCAGATCATTATTCACTTTCGCCGGAAGCCTGAACAGCGCGCGCCGAATGACAATACCCGCATGATAATTAGCAACATGGGTAAACTGTAGACCGCCGGTTACATCACCAATGGCCATTACGCGCTTGTTCGAGGTCTTAAGTTTTGCATCGACCTTGATACCCTGAGGTCCAAAAACAACTTTCCCTGCATCTAAGCCTAGATCAGCAACATTCGGTTTACGGCCAGCCGCAACCAAAAGATGAGTGCCCTCGATTGACCGCGTCTCGCCACCGTCTTGAATAGCCACGACGATGGCCCCTCGCACTCCAGAGACCAAATTGATCGAGACGTTCTCAAAGATCTGAACGCCTTCTTGCTTGAGCCGCTTAAGCGCAACGGCAGTCAATTCGGGGTCATCTTTGGCAAGCGCCGTACGTCCCTCAAGCACTGTCACCTTAGCACCTAATCGACGATGCGCCTGCGCTAGTTCCATTCCGATGGGCCCCGCGCCGATGACAATCAAATGCCCAATAGGTTCCGCAATATCGAATACGGTCTCGTTGGTGTAAAACGGCGTATCTTTCAAGCCCGCAATAGGCGGTACTCCTGCCGACGACCCAGTCGCCACAATGAAGCGCCGCGCTCTAATTCGGTACTCACCTGCAGCCACCGTCGAAGGATCGACAAAGTAGCCAGCAGCTTGGATCACTTGCACTCCAAGTCCCGTAAACCGCTCAACCGAGTCATTTGGCGCAATCGTCGCAATAACGCTATGGACGTGATCCCGGACCCCACGCGCATCAATCTCCGGTTCAACCGGGCGAATACCAAACATACGACCCGAACGCATCGCGTGCGCATGCTTCCCCGCAGCTATGAGCGCCTTCGACGGTACACAGCCAGAGTTGAGGCAATCCCCACCCATCAGATGTTTTTCAATCAGCACAACACTGACGCCGAGTTGCGCCGCCGCGGCCGCAACCGATAGCCCCCCCGACCCAGCGCCGATCACGCAAAGATCTGGCGTTAGGACCTGCGCCGCAATAACTTCTCTCACCTTTGTATCCTGCGTCGCACCGCTCGCGTTCGTGCTATCGCGCATCGTTACCGTGTCCTTGGCGTTAGCGAGCGTTGACATGTTTGCCGCTCCATTTTTTGTAAACAATTGGAATTAGCGCCATCAGACCAAGCAACACAAACGCAATTTTAATCTCGCCCGTTAGCAAGTTCGACGCCTTGATCGCAAACACACATGCATCAGCACCTTTTTGCGCGACACACGCCGCATGCTGGACTTTCGCATCCGCCAACACGCTATCGAACCCAGCGCCCACAGATGCAAACGCCAAAGTAGCCGGAATGATTCCAAAGAATGTTCCGATCAAATACGTGCGGAATGGAACACCAATCAGCCCCGGCACCAAATTGACCAAAAAGAATGGAAACGCAGGAACCAAACGCAGAAACAGCAAATAACTAAGTGCATTTTCTTTGAAGCCAGCGCTTAGCTTCTGCACCATAGGCCCGGCTTTGCGCGCCATCGTGTCACCCAATGCTGTGCGCGCGACAAAATAAATAACACACGCACCAATCGTTGCCCCTACGACCGCAGCCAGGCCACCCACAAGCCACCCAAACATCAAACCGCCCGACAACGTCAGCACCAACGCACCGGGAAGCGACAACGACACAGCAACCGCATAAGCCAAAACATAAACCAACAGCGACAGCGTCTTATTCGACGTCAGAAATGACTGGAACGTGTCGCGCAATGCCACCACGTTCTCGATCTTGAGTTGCCGATGCCAGCCATTAGCGAAAATCACGCCACCAACCACCAACAAGGCCGCACCCAGTGCCGCAACTAGCCCATAGCGTTGCAACAGAGACTTAGGAGCAGGTTGTATGGGGTTGGGTCGAACCGGTGAAGAAGGTGCCATCATAAACGGGTCTCGGAGCTGAATGGGCTAGGCATCAGCGGGGCATCACGAGCCGAAAGGGAACGCAGTCGCCACCACCACACTGCCTCACCTTCGCCGCCACCACACCAAGTGTTTCATCGTTACCCTGTCCTTCTTCAACAGCTTTGCGCCCAATTGGCTGAGACTTCACGTTGCCGTCATCAGATCGGCCAGTCACAGTCCCACAAAATTGCTCACAACAACTGCAAAACAGCCTTCAACTTAGGACACGCGCCTCAAATCAAATCGCCTGATCACACTTTCTCACGTCGCCGTGCGCGCCCAACGCAGGAACAACAGATCATGGCCAAACGTCACAACCTCAGGCATTTCAGTGCTGAACCGCGCCCAAATCGTTGACGAACGCCCACCCTCACCTTATAACCCGCTCCAATCGATAGGGCAGCAAACCCGGCGGGGCGGCTAGAAGCCACTCCCCGATTACTGTTTTTTGTGCGATAAACCAATGACTTAACGCCAATTTCTGGTGTTTTGACCGTCATCCGGAACGCGCACTCCGAAGACGACCCGAACACCACGCCGTCAAGGCGTTAAACAATCGAACACGCGACTTATTCTGGAGACGACCCGTGAAACGTACTTATCAACCCTCAAAGATCGTGCGCAAGCGGCGCCACGGCTTCCGTCATCGCATGTCAACCGTTGGCGGTCGCAATATCCTATCGCGCCGTCGCGCAAAGGGCCGGAAACGCCTGTCGGCCTAAGTGTATCTGCCTAATTGTGCCCGCTAAATCACTGCGGTGGTCGATGGCCACTAAGTAACGATATAGCCCGAAGCGCCCTTTAGAGCCATTACCACGCTCTTTGCAGTCTCGAGTTCGACAACGCATATCTACGGCTGGAGGGTCGACGCATGTCCATGCCCCAGCCCGAGAAAGCAAACCCAGAAATTCAAGAAAATCTAGAAACCATCGATGTTCAACGGAAAAAGAACAGTTCGGATCATCGGCAAGCAGATAATGCTGACAATCAGCACGCAGAATTAACCTCGACACGTTACGGCACAGCACTGACGACCATAAAAAAGCGTCGCGACTTTCAGTCGATCCGTGGCGGTGCACGCTGGTCCGGTCCTGCATTCTTAATGGAAGCCCGCCCAGCGCGCCTCATGCCCCAACGTCCGCCCACTAAGTCCTCACCACTGGAACCAACTTCCCAACGGCGTGTTGCAGCCCCGGCCATCGCGCGTTTCGGATTCACTATCACCAAAAAGCTGGGGCCAGCCGTCACCCGCAACCGCATCCGGCGCCGCCTCTCCCACGCCATCCGCGCAGCCCTCGCAAGCCAATCCGCCGCGCCCTACGATTACGTTGTGGTCGCCAGGCCACCCGCCCTCGACCGCACCTTCACCGATCTTATCAAGGACGTCACAACAGCATTGAACTACATCGCAAAAGCCAAGCCCAAAGCAGCACGCGACACGACTTCGCCTTGACGCGCACCCATCCGCTCGCCCATGTGGGGCGGAACGTAGAACGTAGAACGATACCCCAGCGCGCCTGCATTGCGTTTGAGTAAGTTAAACGCCTCACCCACCCTATCAACAACTGACACGAACTCGACACGAGACCAGCGACCATGCAGGACAACGAAAGCCAAAAGAACCTCGTGATGGCCATCGCGCTGTCGCTCGCCGTTCTCTTGGGATGGCAATACTTCTTCGTCTGGCCCAAAGAACAGGAACGGCGGCGTCTCGAACAATCGCGCCAAATCCAACAACCAAACGTGCCCGCCGGTACCGGCACCGCTACGTCTGGCGCACCGACCGCAACCACCGCCAAGCAAGGTTCAACACCGTCAGCCGCAGGCACACTGCCCGGAACAGCCGGGACGATTGGCAGAGAAGCGATCAGCAGTGCATTAAGCCGCAGTGCAGCACTTGCCGCCTCCCCCCGCATCAAAATCGCAACACCAAGCCTAACCGGCAGCATCGCGCTCAAGGGCGGTCGCATTGATGATCTGATCCTTGCCAAATATACCGAGACCCTCAAACCCGGCAGCGACCATGTCGTACTCTTCTCGCCCACCGGCACCGGCGAAAGCTACTTCGCCGAATACGGCTGGGTCGCGGGTGCCGGACAATCCGTCAAAGTCCCTGACCGCGACACGCTTTGGACCGCATCAGCTCATACACTGACCCCTACAACGCCAGTGACCCTGACGTGGGCCAATGGCCAAGGCTTCACTTTCAAACGCACCCTCTCAATCGACGATAAATACCTCTTCACTGTAAAAGATGAAGTCGACAACAAGTCTGCCGGCGCCGCTGTTCTCCAACCCTATGCCCGCATCTATCGTCATGGCGTTCCTAAAGTCGAAGGCTGGGCCATCCTGCATGAAGGCCCCATCGGATTCTTGAGCCCCGACGACAAGAACGGCCTTAAAGAACTGACCTACGCCGACCTAAAGAAAGACGCTGAGACCGCACTCAAAGACAAGAAGATCCCGCTCGGCGAAAAAGCATTCGCCGGTGTCAAAGGCGGTTGGATTGGCTTCACAGACAAATATTGGGCCGCCACGCTCATTCCCGACCAAGCCTCGACCTACGACGCTCATGTCGTCGCCTACGCCAAAACCTCAGACCAGGAGGAAGGCTTCCAAACCGACTACATCGAACCCGCTCAAACCATCGCCCCCGGCGCAACCATTGCGTCCACTGCGAGCCTGTTCGCCGGCGCCAAGGAAGTTCGCGTGCTCGACGGTTATCGTGACGCCAAGAGCATCAAGCGCTTCGACTTTCTCGTCGATTGGGGCATGTTCTGGTTCATCACCAAACCGTTGTTCTGGCTGATCGAGCGCCTCTACGCCCTCCTCGGCAACTTCGGCCTCGCCATTATCGCTGTCACCGTCCTCGTCAAAGCCGCGTTCTTTCCGCTCGCCAACAAGAGCTACGAGAGCATGGCCAAGATGAAGAAGGTCCAGCCCGAAATGGAGAAGATGCGCGAGCAGTACAAAGACGACAAAGCCAAGATGCAACAGGAGTTGATGGCTCTGTACTCAAAGCATAAGATCAACCCGGCGTCGGGTTGCCTGCCCATGCTGCTGCAAATCCCCGTCTTCTTCGCGCTCTATAAGGTGCTGTTCGTCACGCTCGATATGCGTCACGCGCCATTCTACGGTTGGGTCAAAGATCTCTCTGCGCCCGACCCAACGAACATCTTCAATATATTCGGCCTCTTGCCGTTCGATCCAACAATGTTGCCCGTGATCGGCCCGTACCTGCATCTCGGTGTTTGGCCAATCATCATGGGTATCACCATGTGGATCCAGATGCAGTTGAACCCCAAGCAACCAGACCCGATGCAGCAAGCGCTGTTCAACTGGATGCCGGTGATGTTCACCTTCATGCTCGGCGCCTTCCCCGCAGGCCTTGTGATCTACTGGGCTTGGAGCAACCTGCTCTCGGTCAGCCAGCAGTATTACATCATGCAGAAAAACGGCTCCGACATTCACCTCTGGGACAATATCGGTATCGCCAAATTGTTCGGCGGCAAGAAGAAGGCCTGACGAACAACGAATGCGACACAGAGCGAGCGGATCATGACCATAGAACCAGACGATCCGCTCGCCATCTCATCTAATGCCATCGCGCTCGGCGAACGCCTGTTCGCCAAGCCATGGGACTTCCTGAAAAGCGCGCCAACACTTGAATGGTTGCCACCAGCAGATCGCCCAGAGATCGCATTCGCCGGTCGCTCCAATGTTGGCAAGTCATCACTGATCAACGCCATCACCCGCGTCCACAATCTCGCGCGCTTCTCCAACACGCCCGGTCGCACTCAGGAACTGAATTACTTTCTAACGCCCGATGTACCGCTCTATCTTGTCGACATGCCCGGCTACGGCTTCGCCGACGCTCCCAAAGAAAAAGTCGATGCTTGGACCAAAGTCGTGCGCAATTATCTGCGCGGCCGCCCCACGCTAAAGCGCGTCTTCGTGCTGATCGACAGCCGTCACGGCATCAAAAAACCCGACCTCGAAATCTTCACGCTGCTCAACGAAGCCGCCGTGTCCTTCGAGGTTATCATGACTAAAGCCGACAAGCTCAAAGTCACCGAACTCGACGCCATGCACCACGCCGTCGCAGCAGCCCTGGCCAAGCAACCCGCTGCCTTCCCGCGCACCATTGCCACCTCGTCAGAGACAACCCAAGGCATTGATCTCGTTCGCGCCGAAATCGTCATCGCTGCGGAATTGACGCCATCAATCGTCAATTGATCGGTTGACGACAACGCTCAAGCATCGGCAAACAGATCAGGCGCATCGAGATGAACACCCTCATGCGCTAGCAGCCATTTTTTGCGATGTAGCCCGCCACCATATCCAGTC
>JABFRJ010000175.1 GCA_013141255.1 Hyphomicrobiaceae bacterium | reverse complement strand
CTCATCGATGCCGGTCGCTTCGACTGGATTGGTTCCGGCAAATTCCCAACCCTCACCGAGCCCTACGCCGGCTATCACGGCCTCGCCTTCGCTCACGAGTTCGGTCCCACCGCCTTTGTTATGCGCGCCCGCGCCGAAGGCCTGCGCGATTTCGGCGCCTGCATGAGCCCGCAAAACGCGTTTTATCTCTTGCAAGGACTCGAAACGCTGCCGGTCCGTATGGCCCGCCACGTCTCAAACGCCGAAACCATCGCCAAACATTTGAGCACACACGCAGCCGTCGATTGGGTCAAACATCCAAGCCTGGAAACACACGCCGACCACGCCTTAGCCAAACGCTTGATGCCCAAAGGTGCAGGTGCCATGATCGCGTTCGGCATTAAAGGCGGCCGAAAAGCTGGCGCTAAACTAATCGAGCGCCTTGAAGTCTTCTCCCATCTCGCCAATGTCGGCGACGCAAAATCGCTCGTCATCCATCCCGCCTCCACAACGCATCAACAAATGAGCGCTGCAGACCTTAAAGCAGGCGGCATTGGTGAAGATCTCGTTCGCCTCTCCATCGGCCTCGAAGACGCAAGCGACCTGATTGATGATCTCGACGCAGCTCTCAAAGCTTCCCAAAAACACTGACGTACACCAACACTGACGGACACCATCCATGCTCATACGCGTAAACGGCAACGACATCACCTGCGGCACTGGCGGTCGTCCGCTCGACGTCACACTACCCTCCATCATCTTCCTCCACGGCGCCGGTATGGACCACACCTGTTGGATGCTGCAAGCGCGCGCCTACGCCTGGTCCGGTTGGAGCGCCTTTGCGCCCGATCTCCCCGGACATGGTCGCTCCAGCGGTACACCGCTCACATCAGTCAAAGACATGGCCGCTTGGATTGGCAATTTGATGGACGCCGCCAAGATCGAGCGCGCGGCCCTCGTCGGGCATTCAATGGGTGGCGCCATGGCACTTGAAGCAGCACGCCTTATGCCCGACCGCATCACCCATCTCGCCGTCGTCGGTTCCGCAGCCACCATCCCAGTCAGCGACGCGTTGCTGACATCTGCCCGCGACACACCCGAAAAAGCTTACGGCCTCATGACCACATGGGCACACTCGACCGCCGCCCGCATGGGCGGCAATCCAACCCCCGGCCTATGGATGACCGGAGGCTCCCGCGCAATCTTCGATCAAAACAAACCCGGAACTCTCTACAACGATCTCGCCGCCTGCAATGTCTGGTCAACGGGGGCGTCCGCCGCCGCATCAATCAAATGCCCAACCCTCGTGATCACAGGTGGCCGCGATCTCATGACCGCGCCAAAGCGCGGCGCTGAACTCGCTCAAATTATTCCAGGCGCAAAGCTCGTCGACATTCCTTCAAGCGGTCACATGATCATGGCTGAAGCACCAAACGCCTGTCTCCAGGCATTACGTTCCGTCATCCATAACTAAGTTGAAATCACTCGCCACGCTTCACACTGGGTACTTGGCCGGATCAACACCGCACGTTTCCAAAAATTTCTTGATCTGAATCACTTCCTCTTTCGGCAAGCTATGCTGCGCATGCACGAACGCCACATTGTGCCCGTTGAGGGATACACCAATACGGTTGCCGTTCTTATTTTCGATGTCAGCTCCCAACTCTTCAAGAGTATGCACAACGTCATTGAAAGCGATATTCGCACTAACCGGATGCGCAAACAGTGAGTGCAAAATTTTACGATGCCGATGGTTCATAGCGTGCTCTCCTTGGGAAACCAAAAACGACACCGAAGAGTAGCCGAACCATCACAGGGCCACATTGCGCTCGATCAAATAACCATCACAAATATTTACAACAAACTGGCTCAATCACGATCATCATTGCGCCACTCATCATCGGCATGTTCCCGCGCATACGAAATGAGTTCTGAAAATCCAAACAGCAACAACAGCACGCCACTCACGACTTCAAAAGAAGCAAGCGCGCGCGCCAGACTACTCACCGGTAATACATCGCCATAGCCCACCGTACTCAGCGTCACCACCGAGAAATACAGCGCTTCCGGATAGGTAAGCGCACGCGCAACACCATCAACACTGAAATGCTGAACCGTCCCCAACCGGGACAGCTGCGTATAAATCGCAGCAAACGCAATAACGAGCACTGCATAAACTGTTAAAAAAGCAAACGTCGGCAGTATTAAATTCGAAATCCGCTGTGTGAACTCCTCAAACAACAACGCCACTTCAACCAAAAAGATTGCGACGCGTCGGCTCGACCACATCACGATCGCACCGATAGTACCCATCGCCACAAGAAACACAAAATCGCTGTCGACGCTTTCCGAAACCAGCGATAGCCCACCAACCGCAGCACCAACCAGCGCCACCGGCAGCAACCACAGAGCCGACCGCCGGAACTCCATCTCATCAGACACATCGGTCCGCGCAATCGCCGCTCGAACAATATCCCGCTGCCACCAACAAGCGAACGCAAAGCATGCAATAGGCAAGGCGAAGCCTACCCCTGTAGCCGCTGTCGAAACTTTGCCAAACAGGTCATCGAGAAAATACGCAAACACACTGGCGTAAACTGCCGTCAATGTCGAAAATGATGCTGCAAAAAACGGCTTGTCTTGGAACAAGTGAAACAGCGTACCAGTCCCTAGAAGAGCAGAAACGAATACCATGAAGAACAGCACATTCGGCCCACCTGCGATCGCCAGCGCCACCAATGTAAGGAGTGCATGGGCCAACACCAGAAGCCCAAAGCCACGCCCAGACCTCGCTCCACCAAACTCTCCCGAC
>JABFRJ010000431.1 GCA_013141255.1 Hyphomicrobiaceae bacterium | reverse complement strand
CGAGCGTCTGGAAGCCATGTGCAAACCCCTTCGGGATGTAAAGCTGCCGCTCATTGTCTGCTGATAATTCAAACGCCTGTGCCTGCAAAAAGGTCCATGACGTCGGTCTCACGTCTATGATCACATCAAGAATTGCACCCTTGAGACAGCGGACGACTTTCACTTCCTCATGCGGCGCCTTCTGGAAGTGCATGCCACGAACCGTCCCGCGCAGCTTCGAGAATGACGTCGAATCCTGCACAAACGTCGTCTCCAATCCTCGCTCGGCAAAGGCTCGCGCACAATACGTCCGCATGAAATAACCCCGCGCATCAAGTGCACGTTCAGCTTCAATCAGAAAAGCGTCAGTAAACCGTGTCGCCTGGAACCGCACGCGCCCCTCCGCCAACATCCCAAAGTTCGGACACTCGCGCATCGCCCGGACGGACAGCAACCGCCACTTTGGCACGAATTTCTACCGCTTTTGAAGGTACCACCAGCGTCGTTCAGCTTGGGGGCACTGCCCACTGGCCATCGCCTCATCCACGATGCGCATCAAATCCCACCCATCGAAGAGCTATCGCGCTGCAGCTGAGCCCATAAGCTGGCTCCACACGTTTGCCGCCAGTGACCAGAACTACACAGAAATAGTGCAGTAAAAAGAGGTTTGCCATGACCGCCATTTGGATTGATGCAAAACTCTCCGACGCCAACGCTCGTCAAGCCCTTTACGACGGCGACATTGTCATCCTCGCTCCAACCAAAGCATCGCTGGAGATGGTCGCGCTCGGGCAAGAACTTCTCGAACAGGCCTTTGGTCCCCATGATCCGCGCAAGATACATGACCACAAAACACCCGAAGAAGTCGCGTCCGTGTTAGCAAAAATGAAACCAATCTTCATCCATCACCCTGAACACAAGCGGCTGATCCCGCAGTTGATGGAAGAGCACGGAGTCGATATTGATCGTCTATATTTTGACGTACCGCGCATGCGCTCTGCCTATCCATCACATTTTCTCACCTCAGGCATCGCCTATGCTTTCCACCCGCATCGCGACACTTGGTATTCCGCGCCACAGTGCCAACTGAATTGGTGGTTCCCGATCTATCCGCTCCACACCAACAACGCGATGGGCTTCTATCCACGCTACTTCAACGAGCCTGTGGCGAACAATTCGGAGATCTACAATTACTACGAATGGAATACCAAAAACCGCGCCAGCGCCGCCGAGTACGTCAAGGCCGACACGCGCGAACAACCCAAGCCGCAACAATCGCTTGAGCCGGTTACAGTGCGTTACTTGCCCCCACCTGGCGGCATCGTACTCTTCTCCGGCTCTCAACTACACGAGAGTGTGCCCAACATCACCGACTTAGCACGCTACAGCATTGATTTTAGAACTGTCCATTTAGATGACTTGAAGCAACGACGCGGCGCACCCAACGTCGACAATCGATCGACAGGAACCACAATGCGCGATTACTTGAATGCGCGCACGCTCCAGCATTTACCTGACGACGTGATCCGCATGTACGACGATGGCACTGCCATCGTCGGGCGCGTCCTCAATTACAACGACGCCACTAAAGCGCCTGTTGCTGCCGAGTAACGTCAGGGTGATCTTCATGAACACGCTCACAGATTCAAAAAAAATCGTTGCCTCGGCCTCAGTTCTGGGTGCGTCGGCCTGCAATTGCCGCCTGTGTGGCGCGCAATTGCGACACACGCTCGTTGATCTTGGGATGTCGCCGCTGTGTGAAAGTTTTTTGCGGCGTGACGAACTCGATCAAATGGAGCCGTTCTATCCGCTCCACGTTCAGGTCTGCGAGGTTTGTTACCTCGCGCAGCTCAATGAATACGTAACACCCGAGCATATTTTCCGCGAGTACGCCTACTACTCGTCATATTCGACGAGTTGGGTGGCGCACGCAAAATCATACTGTGAGATGATTACGAAGCGACTTGATCTTGGCCCCGGCAGCCTGGTCATCGAGCTTGCCAGCAACGATGGTTATCTCCTGCAACATTTTCCCGCTCTGAATGTGGCCGTGTTGGGCATCGAACCAGCTCGTAACGTCGCTCAAGTAGGCATCGATAAAGGGATACCAACGCTAACCGAATTCTTCGGCGTAGAATTCGCTAAAAAATTAGCGGCTGAAGGCAAGTCGGCAGACTTGATACTCGGCAACAACGTGCTGGCGCAGGTCCCCGACTTGAACGACTTCGTCGGTGGCATGAAAGTCCTTCTCAAACCACACGGAACCGTGACGTTAGAGTTTCCTCATCTGCAAAAGCTGATGGACGAGAACCAATTCGACACTATCTACCACGAGCACTTTTCGTACTTCTCTGCCCTCACCATCGGCAATATTGCAGCACGTCATGGCTTAGTTTTCTATGATGTCGAAGAATTGCCAACCCATGGCGGGTCTCTCCGCGCCTATCTCGCCCACGCCAATAGCGGTAAAGCGCCGACCAATGCTGTAACAACTTTGATCGCGCGAGAAAAGCGCGCAGGTCTCGACAAGATGGCAACCTACGCCGATTTCTCGGATCAAGTCCGCCGCACTAAGCGATCACTCCTTCGCTTCCTTATCGACGCCAAGGATGCAGGTAAGACCATCGTCGGCTACGGCGCCCCTGGTAAGGGCAACACCTTGCTGAATTACTGCGGCATCGGCCCGGATTTCTTGGATTTTACGGTGGACCGGAACCCCTACAAGCATGGGCGCTTCACGCCGGGAATGCACATTCCAATCCATCCCGTCGACATGTTGGATCAAGTAAAGCCGGATTACGTGCTCATTATGCCA
>JABFRJ010000126.1 GCA_013141255.1 Hyphomicrobiaceae bacterium | reverse complement strand
GTGTTGATGACCCCATAGGCGAGGACGCCCGCGATGATGCCCAGACGCAGGCGATTGACGAGTCGTTGATTGGACTGCAGGCGCGGCTCGTAAATCGCGATCAAAGCACCCGCGAGAAAGGCATCGAAATGTAAGACGGCGTTTAGGTAGACGCTATCGATGATGCGATCGGTGGGCCAGCCTTGTGTGGCCGCGCTTAGGCTCATGGCGAGCCGCGCGAATGGAGCCAGGAGTAAAATTCCGACCGCGACTTTGAGGAAGTGTCGGCGCGGCGCGAATAGAAACAACAGCGGGAAGAATAAGTAGAATTGCTCTTCGACACTGAGCGACCACATCGGGCCATAAAGGCTGTCGTTGGGTACATTCTCGAATAAATAAATGCGCTGCCAATTGTAAGTGAAGGTGAGCAGGAAAGGGATGACGCGGAATTGTTGGGTATTCCCGACGGTTGCCATCAGCACAGTGGCGACGAGGAGATAGACGATGTAGGCGGGGATAATGCGTACGGCGCGGCGCGTTATGAAATCCAGGTAATGTGCGCGTGGCGTTTCAAATTCGCTTTGACGGGCGAGGAAGTTGCGCGTGATAACGTAGCCGGAAATCACAAGAAAGAGCCAGACGCCAGACCAGCCGTTCGGCATGATCATGCAGTGAAATGCAACAACCATCAGCATTGCGACGGCGCGCAAGCCATCGACGGCATCAATTCGACGAGTGTCCGGCATGCTGCACCTGTGGCTGCTCCGTCGTGGGTGAGCCTAGGGGCGTGGTTTGCGATTGCTCCAGATAGCCAGACGCGCAAGACCGTACATCATTTGGCTTAAGCGGTTGATTTGTTAAGCACGATTCTTATGCAAAAATCCCCGCGGAACCGAGGGTTCCGCGGGGTGGATGTGTCGTTAGAGCCTTAGTCGGCGCTTACATCATGCCGTCCATGCCGCCCATTCCGCCCATGCCGCCCATGCCGCCGCCGTGGCCGCCGCCGCCGCCCTTCTTGGGGGCTTCAGCGATACCAGCTTCGGTGGTGATCATGAGGCCAGCAATCGAAGCTGCGTCCTGCAGTGCAGTGCGCACGACTTTAGCTGGGTCGATGATGCCCTTGTCGATCATATCGCCGTACTCGTCGTTTTGGGCGTCGTAACCGAAGTTAGCGCCTTTGCCTTCGAGAACTTTACCGACAACGATGGAGCCTTCGACGCCTGCGTTTTCGGAGATCTGGCGGATCGGAGCCTGGAGCGCACGACGAACGATTTGGACGCCTGCGTCCTGGTCGTCGTTATCACCTTTGACGGTGATTGCTTGAGCTGCGCGGAGGAGAGCCACGCCGCCGCCCGGAACGATGCCTTCTTCGACAGCTGCGCGGGTTGCGTTCAGAGCGTCATCGACGCGGTCTTTGCGCTCTTTGACTTCGACTTCGGTTGCGCCACCGACTTTGATGACGGCAACGCCGCCAGCCAACTTGGCAAGACGCTCTTGCAGCTTCTCACGGTCGTAGTCCGAAGTGGTTTCTTCGATCTGAGCCTTGATCTGACCGACGCGGCTTTCGATGTCTTTTTTCTTGCCCGAGCCGTCGATGATGACGGTATTTTCCTTTTCAACGCGGACGCGCTTGGCTTTGCCGAGCATGTCGAGCGTGACGTTTTCGAGCTTGATGCCGAGGTCTTCGGAGATCATCTGACCGTTGGTGAGAACGGCGATGTCTTCGAGCATGGCCTTGCGGCGGTCGCCGAAGCCCGGAGCCTTGACGGCGGCGATCTTGAGGCCACCACGGAGCTTGTTGACGACGAGGGTTGCGAGCGCTTCACCTTCGACTTCTTCAGCAATGATGAGGAGCGGACGGCCGGTTTGGACGACGGCTTCAAGTACTGGGAGGAGCGGCTGGAGCGAGGCCAGCTTCTTTTCGTGGATGAGGATGTAGGGCTCGTCGAGCTCTGCAATCATCTTTTCTGCGTTGGTGATGAAGTAGGGCGACAGGTAGCCACGGTCGAACTGCATGCCTTCAACGACGGTCAATTCGCTTTCGAGGCTCTTGGCTTCTTCAACGGTGATGACGCCTTCGTTGCCGACTTTCTGCATCGCTTCTGCGATCATGTCGCCGATGGCTTTTTCGCCGTTGGCTGAGATGGTGCCGACTTGAGCAATTTCGCCCGAGTTCTTGACCTTCTTGGCGCGCTTCTTGATGTCTTCCATGGCCTGCGCCACAGCTTTGTCGATGCCGCGCTTCAGATCCATTGGGTTCATGCCAGCAGCAACGGCCTTCATGCCTTCGCGAACGATGGCTTGGGTCAGAACGGTTGCAGTGGTGGTGCCGTCGCCGGCGACGTCGTTGGTCTTCTGGGCGACTTCACGGACGAGCTGGGCGCCCATGTTCTCGAACTTGTCTTCGAGTTCGATTTCCTTGGCGACGGTGACGCCGTCTTTGGTTGTGCGTGGGGCACCGAAGGATTTTTCGATGACGACGTTACGGCCTTTTGGACCGAGTGTCACTTTGACTGCATTGGCGAGGATGTCGACGCCGCGAAGCATACGCTCGCGGGCATCGGCGGCAAATTTTACGTCTTTAGCGGCCATTGTGGCTCAACTCCTGAGACTGATTTCAAAGTGGGGAACGAATTTCGTGAAACTTGAAAAGCGGCAAACGAGAAGTGCTTACTTCTCGAGGATGCCCATGATGTCGCTTTCCTTCATGATCAGCAGGTCTTTGCCGTCGATCTTGACTTCCGTGCCTGACCATTTGCCGAACAGCACTTTGTCGCCTTTTTTGACGTCGAGGGGCACGAGCTTGCCGCTTTCGTCG
>JABFRJ010000203.1 GCA_013141255.1 Hyphomicrobiaceae bacterium | reverse complement strand
CCGCTATGTCGTGATCGGCCACCACGGCCAACCCACGCCCGAAGGCGTCACGTGGACGCCAGAACTGGCACGCAGGCAGGCGCTCAAGGTGCTAGGCAACCCCATCGCCGCGACCCAACCACCGATCAACACCACCCTCACCTTCAAAGAGGTGTCCGACCTGTTCGTGACCAAACACGGCGCCAAAATCAAAGCCAGCACGCTCGCTGAATACAAGACACTGCTCAACCTGCACCTCAACCCAACCTTCGGCGCAAAACGCCTGATAAACATCACCCGCGCGGACGTAAGCGCGTTCCACATCAGCATGAACGACACGCCTCGCGCCGCTAATCATGCCCTGTCAGTGATGAGCAAACTCATGTCGTGGGCCGAAGATGAAGGCTATAAGCCCGAAGGCACCGCTAATCCTTGCCAGCGCGTGCAACGGTACAAAGAGGTCAAACGTGAGCGCTATCTAACCCCCGATGAGCTTGGTTGCTTGGGCGCCGCTCTCCATCAAGCCGAGGTTGAACATCTGACCGGCCCATACATCATCGCTGCCATCAGGCTCCTGATCTTCACCGGCTGCCGCCTCTCCGAAATTCTCACACTAAAATGGAAGCACATCGATCTCAGTCGCAAGTTGATTTTCCTTCATGACTCCAAGACCGGCAAAAAAACTGTCGCTCTCAACGACGCCGCCATTGCCATCCTCGCCGACTTGCCACGTTTTCAAAACAATCCTTATGTGATTGTTGGTCATCGCTACGGCTCTCATCTCGTAAACCTGCACAAGCCTTGGCAGGACATTCGCGCCTTGGCAGGGCTTGAAGGGGTGCGATTGCACGATCTGCGCCACACTCATGCCAGCGTAGCTGTCGCATCCGGCGGTTCCCTACCCATCATCGGTAAAATCTTGGGCCACACGCAGGCTCAAACCACAGCCCGATACGCTCACCTTGCCGAAGGTGGCGATCCCGTGCGTCAACTCACTGAGAAAACGGGACGTGCTCTGATCAAATCCTTAGCGCGGAAACCCAAGCCTGCCGCGTGATTGGAGCTGATCTGACCCATTAGAAGGCATCCCTGTCAGGTGACCCTTGCAAAAAGTTGTGTTTTTCAATATAATACGGAAGAAGTGAAAGATACGGAACATGGATATGAAAGCTACCGCAGGCGAAATAGCCAAAAACTTTGGACAGTACGCCGACCGCGCACTGGTCGAGCCTGTGACCATCACGAAGTACGGACGCGAGCACTTGGTGCTATTGTCTGCTGACGAGTACGCACGACTTAAGCGCCGTGATCGCCAAGTCTATCGTGCGGGTGAGGTTCCGGCCGACATCTTGGCAGCAATTGAAGCGACCGAGCCGCCACCAGAAGCCGAGGCCGTTGAGCGTGACCTTGCCAATCCGTCGCGCTGAGCATGGATATTACCTCGCCCAAACCTGCCCAAGTCATTCGATACGCCTACCTCTGGGCTGATGAACATGACGCTGGTCGTGAGGAAGGTGTCAAAGATCGTCCTGCCGCCATCGTGATGACTCTCCAATCCTCCGGCCAAGATTTGCGCGTGGCTGTCGTCCCAATTACGCATTCGCCTCCGGCACCGAACACCGATGCGATAGAAATTCCCGCGCATATTAAGCGGCACCTCGGCCTTGATGACGAACCGTCGTGGGTCATCCTGACTGAGCTGAATGTGTTTAATTGGCCCGGCCCGGATTTGCGGCCTGCTTCATCTGACTACAACGCTTCGCCGATCTATGGGACACTGCCTGCAGGGTTCTTCCGAATAATCCGGGATAGATTGGTTGCAAACATTCGTGCAGGCCAAATCCGACAAGTCCCACGAACAGAATAGTCCGCATTACCGTGTCGTATTTCCGCAATTGTGCTTTTACGCAGTTACGACTATCTGCACTTTCGCAACACCGTATGCTCGCAATTGATGCAATCCGATTGCCGTCAACTGATGTTGCTCGCAAAGTCGTACTTACTGAACATCGCTTCTTCGAGCTTCCGATCAAGCGTAGATCAACAAAAAAGTATTTGCGACAATGATATTGGGCGTCCTGCAACAGAAGGGTGGCGTCGGAAAAACTACCATAGCCCTCAATCTCGCAGGTAGCTTTGCCAAAGACGGCTATCGCGTACTGTTGGTTGATGCTGACCCCCAAGGCAGCGCATTGACGTGGTCGAGCGTGCGCGAACGCAAACCGCTGTTTCCTGTGATCGGCATGCCCAAACCGACACTGCACAAAGAACTCCCAGCCATTGCGAAGGACTACGACATCACCATCATTGATGGTGCACCACAGGTCAGTGAACTTGCGCGTTCTGCCATTCTTGCCTGTGACCAGATTCTCATTCCCGTCCAACCTTCGCCGTTCGACGTGTGGTCGTGTGCCAGCATTGTCGGTCTCATTACCGAAGCGCAGCAATTTCGCCCTGACATCAAAGCCGCTTTTGTAATCAATCGTAAAATCGCAAATACGGCGATTGCTCGTGATGCGCTCAAGGCGTTTGCCGATTTCCCATTTCCGCTTCTCGTAACCACGCTAACGCAACGTGTCGGTATGGCAGAATCCGCAGCTCAGGGCCTTACAATTGTCGAAACCGCTCCAAGCTCACCGGCCGCTCATGAAATTTACGACCTTGCGGAATTACTGAGCTCAGCAACTAAGGAAAGTCGAACCGCATGACATCAAAAACCATCTCCTTCAAAACGCCGGTAGGCGCTCCAAAAGCGGCAGAAGAGTGGGTGCAAAGCCGTGCAGTCGAAAACGCTCCTGCGGCCATCCCAAGCGGTCCTACC